>DASYPD010000524.1:0-6695 GCA_036007005.1 Gemmatimonadales bacterium | reverse complement strand
GAGGGGCTGGGGACTGGGGGCTAGGGGCTAGGGAACTGCCTAACCCGGAACCCACGCTCCCTAGCCCCTAGCCCCTAGTCCCTAGCCCCTAACCTTCGCAATAATCGTTTCGGCTACGTTTTTCGGCACTTCCGCATAATGGTCGAACTGCATCGAGTACACCGCGCGGCCTTGCGTCATGCTGCGGAGCTGGGTCGAGTACCCGAACATTTCGGCCAGCGGAACCTCGCCGGCCACGACCTGCGCGTCGCCCCGCTGGGTCATTCCGCCGATCTTGCCCCGGCGGCTGGAGAGGTCGCCGATCACCTCACCCAGGAAGTCGGCCGGGGTGACGACCTCGACCTCCATCACCGGCTCCAGCAGGATCGGGCCGGCGGCTTTGGCCGCTTCCTTGAATGCCATCGAACCGGCGATCTTGAAAGCCATCTCGGAGCTGTCTACGTCGTGGTAGCTGCCGAACACGAGCGAGACCTTCACGTCCACAACCGGATAACCCGCGAGGACGCCCGTCTCCAGGGCTTCCTTGATCCCGGCCTCGACCGGCTTGATGAACTCCCGCGGAATGGTCCCGCCGACGATCTTGTCCTCGAAGTGGAACCCGGAGCCCTGCTCCGCCGGCTCGAGATCGATCACGACGTGGCCGTATTGGCCCTTGCCGCCCGACTGCCGGATGAACTTCCCTTCGACATCCTTGACCTTCTTGCGGATCGTCTCCCGGTAGGCCACCTGGGGCCGCCCGACGTTGGCCTCGACCTTGAATTCCCGCCGCATCCGATCGACGATGATCTCGAGGTGGAGCTCGCCCATGCCCGCGATGATCGTCTGACCCGTTTCCGCGTCGCTGCGAACCCGAAAAGTCGGGTCCTCCTCGGCCAGCTTCTGCAGCGCAATCCCCAGCTTGTCCTGGTCTGCCTTGGTTTTCGGCTCGATGGCGACGTCGATGACCGGATTGGGGAACTTCATCGCCTCCAGAATCACCGGACTGTCGTCATCGGAAAGCGTATCGCCCGTGCGGGTATCCTTCAGGCCGATCGCTGCGGCGATGTCGCCCGCGAGCACTTCCTCGATCTCTTCGCGCTTGTTGGCATGCATCTGAAGCAGTCGGCCGATGCGCTCCCGCTTGTCCTTGGTGCTGTTGTAGACGTAGCTGCCCGACTTGATCGAGCCCGAGTAGACCCGGAAGAAGGTCAGCCGCCCGACGTAGGGATCGGTTGCCACCTTGAAGGCCAGGGCCGCAAACGGCTCCTCGTCGCTGGCTCTCCGCTCCACCCGCGTGTCGTCGTGCATCGGGAGGTGGCCCTGCACCGGTTTGATGTCCACCGGGCTCGGCAGATAATCCACCACCGCGTCGAGCAGCGCCTGCACGCCCTTGTTCTTGAACGAGGCCCCGCACAGCACCGGAACAATCGCGCCGGCGCACGTGGCCTTGCGGATCGCCGTATGGATCTCCTCCAGGGAAAGCTCGGCACCGTCGAGATACTTCTGCATCAGCTTGTCGTCGTGCTCGACCGCCGCCTCGATGACCTCGTGGCGGGCCCGCTCCATCCGCTCCGTGAAGGCTTTGGGCACCGGCATCTCGGTGAATTCCTTGCCGAGGGTCGCGTCGTCGAAGATGACCTCGACCCGGCGCAGCACGTCGATGTGTCCGGTGAACATCTCGCCCGCGCCGACCGGCAGCTGCAGCGGAAAGGCGCGCCGGGTCAGCCGGCTCCGAATCATGTCGAGGCAGCGTTCGAAGTCGGCACCGATGCGGTCCATCTTGTTGGCAAAGATGATCCGCGGCACGCCGTACCGATCGGCCTGACGCCAGACGGTCTCGGTCTGGGGCTCCACGCCCGCGACCGAGTCAAGCAGCGTCACCGCGCCGTCGAGCACCCGCAGCGAGCGCTCCACCTCAACCGTGAAATCCACGTGGCCCGGGGTATCGATGATGTTGATCCGGTACAGAGTGTCGCTCCGGTTCCAGAAGCAGGTCGTCGCGGCCGAGGTGATCGTGATGCCCCGCTCCTGTTCTTGCTCCATCCAGTCCATGGTGGCGGCGCCATCGTGGACCTCACCGATCTTGTAGTTCTTCCCCGTGTAATAGAGGATCCGCTCGGTCGTAGTCGTCTTCCCGGCATCGATGTGCGCCATGATGCCGATGTTCCGATAGCGTTCGAGCGGTGTCTCACGAGCCATAAGGTTCATTGATCCCGGTCAACGAAAAAGCGGGGCGACCGACCCGGACGATTCCGGTGGTATCGCTCCGCGCGCATCCGTGGTCTCCCGCGGATGGGAGACCTCCTGGAGATCTCCACGCGTTGTCGTCAGAGGGCCGGAGGTGGGGAGCGGAGTTCTGCTCACTCACACGGCCCGATTTCTCGGAGGGTAGGAGGGTTACCCTCTTACGCTCTTACCCTCTTACCAGCGATAGTGCGCAAACGCCCGGTTGGCTTCCGCCATCCGATGGGTGTCTTCCTTTTTCTTGATCGCGTTTCCCTCGCCCTTCGAGGCGAGAATCAACTCGGCGGCCAGCCGATCGGCCATCGTCTTCTCGCTCCGTGAGCGGGCGAAGGAGATCAGCCAACGCATGGCCAGCGCGGTCCGCCGCTCCGGCCGGACTTCCACCGGCACCTGCAAGGAGGCGCCGCCGACCCGGCGGCTCTTCACCTCGAGTGCGGGCTTCACGTTGGCCACCGCCTGCTTGAAGACCGTCACTCCTGGCTGGCCGGTGCGCTCCTCGATCAGATCCATGGCGCGGTAGAAGATTCCCTCGCCCACGCTCTTTTTCCCCTCGTACATCAGGTTATTGATGAACTTGGAGACCGTCTGGCTGTCGTAGCGCGGATCCGGCGGCACCGGCCGCTTGACCGACTTGGAGCGGCGGCTCACTTCGCCTCAGCCTTTTCTTTCGGCGCCTTGGCGCCGTACTTCGAGCGGCTCTGCTTGCGGCCAGTGACGCCCGCGGCATCCAGCGTCCCCCGCACGATGTGATACCGCACGCCGGGAAGATCCTTCACCCGGCCACCGCGGATCAGCACGATCGAGTGCTCCTGCAGATTGTGCCCCTCGCCGGGAATGTAGGCGATGACCTCGAAGCCGTTCGTGAGCCGCACCTTCGCGACCTTGCGCAGCGCGGAGTTCGGCTTCTTGGGTGTGGTGGTGTAAACCCGCGTACACACCCCCCGCCGGAACGGATTCGACTTGAGCGCGGGCGATTTGTCCTTCCCTACCGGCGACTTGCGCCCGTGGCGGATCAGTTGGTTGATCGTCGGCATCCGGTGCGGGTCAGAACCTTTCTTGGCAGGGTCGGAAAAATCGAGCACTTTTACCACAGACTCTTAAGCTATCAGCACTTGCACTGCCGGTCAAGCGAGACCGGACCACGCTTCCGGCGTCTCTGGGGAGGCTGTTTGGCGAACAAAACCCGAAGGGACAATCAGGCGGGCGTGACGGTCTCCCGGGAGGCAGAACGGAGAGACTGACCCACCCAGAGAGCCAGGATCCCCAAGGCGACCAGCATGACCACCATCCGCGCCACCACTAGCCGGAACGCGTTCTGGGTGGCACCCGCGAAACCGGCCGCCAGAGTCGCCGCGTCACGCAGGAAGAGGGGAGCGGCGAGAACGAGGAACACTCCGAGAATCCCGTGGCCGGTTCCTAACACGCTCAGAGCGCGCTTCCGGCCCCGCAGCAGCAAGCTCCAGATCAGCAGAACATCCGCCGCAATCACGGCCAGGCTGCGTGATTCGACGGCGAGCAGTTGCCGGATCCGTCCCGCCGGCACAGCCAGATCACTGCCGGGGAGCATCGCGAGCAGATCCGCGGCTTGCTGGATCACGACCAGCGCGGCCACGGGAACCAGCAGCGAAAGCAGCCGTTTCGGCTCGCTCACGGGGAAGGTTTCTCCTGCTCCCGCGGCTGTGGGGTGATGAGAACGGAGGAACCGGCCGCTCGCCGCGAACCTCGCCCGCGCCCGCGGGTCACTCGCAGCACCGTGATGCCTGTCCATGCGCTCAACCCGAGCACCAGCGCCGCAACTACACCGGCGCGCAGCGCCGCTCCGTCGAACGGCCGGGTGGCGGTTTCCCGTACGCTCTTGCGGATCTGCAACCAGTCGAGCGCAAAGAGGCTCAATCCTGCCAGCAAGCCGAGCGCCAGCCCCAAGTGGATCACGCCAAGGGCGCGCAGCACCCGGCGCTGTTCCAGCGCAACCGCAGGCACGAAAAGCAGGACATCGGCCACCAGCAGCATGCTCGCCCGGCTCATTAGGAGTCCGAAAGCCCCGAAACGCCACGCGGGCTGGCCGGGAGCCGGAGGATTGGCGAGCAGCGATGCCGCAAGATCGGCCACTTGATCCGCCAACAGAAGCGCGCCCGCGAGATACAGGAGGAGCAACAACCTGCGGACCGAGGGCCTGGTGATCACGACGTCCTTCCCTGAGGGTTAGCTCGCCGACCGGTGTCCTTATTATATTGAGGCGTTAGAGAATCCCGACCATTCAGCTCGCAAATACAACGTGAAAAAATCAGACCTGTTGTACCCGTTCGCCTTCAAACGTGTCGCCCTCGCACTTAGCCTCCTCGCAATCGCGGGTGCCTGCGGTAAAGATGGCACCACCGGCCCAAGCGAACCAACTCTGCTGGTCTTCAAAAGCGGCGAGGGACAAAGCGGCCCCGTGGGAGCAGCGCTCACCAGCAAGGTGATCGTGGAAGCCCGAAATAGCCGGGGCCCGATCGCTGACGTCAACATCGCCATGGCCACCGAAGCGCAAGGCGGCGGCTCGGTTTCACCCCAATCGGCGAAGACGGGAACCGATGGGACCGCGCAGTTTACCTGGACCCTCGGTTCGAAGCTCGGTATCCAGACACTCACTGCGTCAACGGCCGGTACAACACCGCTGCACGCCTCGCTCTCGGCGACCGCACTTGCCGCTCCCGCTTCCATCGTGCTTCCGACCAGCGAAACTCTTCAGTTCGTCGTGGTAGGTCGCGCGGTGAATTCTCTGCCCACCGTGCAGGTGACCGATGCCTTTGGCAATCCGATCGGGGGAGTAGCGGTCAGCTTCGACGCCGTCGCGGGAGCTTCCGTCCTCAGCGGGACCAGCCAGACCAGCGATGCCCAGGGCCACGCAACCCTGGGCGGCTGGACGCTGGGCGCTGCCGCCGGGAGCTACACGGTTCGTGCGACCATCGCGAGCGGCGCCACGGCGCTCTTCGAGGCGCGCGGTATTCCCGCTGCGGTCGTCGCGATTGCCGGAAACAATCAAACGGCGAACGTGGGCACCGCGTTGCCGGTGCTGCCGGCCGTCAAGGCCACCCGGGACGATGGCTCCGGACTACCCAACGTTGCGATTACCTTCGCGGTGACCAGCTGTGGCGGCGTGCTTACCGGCACGAGTGCGGTGACCGGGGCCGACGGCACCGCGCGCCCGGTTCAGTGGATCCTGGGCACGACTCCAGGCGTTAATCGGCTGGAGGCGACGACCCAAGGTCAGCCGGTGGCGGTCCTATTCACGGCCACCGGGTTAGCCGCGACTCCGGCCTTCGCCGTCGCCAGCGGGGGAACCTCCCTGAACGGATTGTTCGGGAATTTCCTGCTGGGGAATCCCGAGGTCACGGTGACCGACGCGCAAGGGAACCCCGTGGCGGGCACGCCCGTCACCTTCCAGGTGACTCAGGGCGGCGGCCAGATCACCGGCGTGTCGGTACCAACCGACTTCCGAGGCCGCGCCGCGACTACCAGCTGGCGACTGGGCAGTGTGGGCACCCAGAGCATGAGCGCCACCGTGGGAGCATTGCCGCCTCTCGTCTTCACCGCGGCGGCATCCGACCCACCAGTTGGCAGCTTCAAGATCGAGGTCCGCTACAAGCAGGCCCCGACCGCGAGCCAGAAAGCCGCTTTCGATGCTGCGGTCGCCCGCTGGACCCAATTCCTGGTGGGCGGCCCGCCGCCCTACCAGGTCGTCCCGACCGATATCGACCCGAGCGGTGACTGTCCCTCCATGCTCAACGAGACCGTGGACGGACTGGTGATCTATGCCGACCTCAAGCCCATCGATGGCGTCGGCAGGATTCTTGGTGCGACCGGCCTCTGCGTGATCCGGGACAACGGTTTCCTTCCGGTCGAAGGGCTGATGCAGTTCGACACCGCGGATCTCGCGAATCTCGAAGCCGGCGGCCAGCTCATCGCGGTAATCACCCATGAAATGGGCCACGCGCTAGGGTATGGCACGCTGTGGGATATCAGTATTCCAGGGTTGGGCTCCATTCACCTCCGTGAGGGGGTCCCCGGATCCGATCCTACCTTCAACGGCCCCGCGGCGCGAGCGGCGTTCTACGGCGCGGTCGCACCGGGAACAGCGTTCAGCGGTACTCCCGTTCCGATTGAGAATATCGGCGGAGCCGGCACGGCGTTTGTCCACTGGCGCGAATCGGTCTTTACGAACGAGCTGATGACGGGCTTCCTCAGCGCCGGCTTTAACCCGCTGAGCGCCATGACGGTGCAGCAATTCCGCGATCTCGGCTACGTGGTCAACGATGCCTCGGCCGACGCGTATACGTTCGCGGCGGCGGTCCAGTCCTTCGGGGCTCCGTCCATCCAGCTGGGAGAGGCGCAGCTCCAGGGACCCATCGTGGTGATCAACCGGAATGGAGGCGTGGTCGCCAGGATTCCGAGGATCTTCAAGTAACCGGTGACCAGTGACCAGTGACCAG
>DASYPD010000523.1:0-2992 GCA_036007005.1 Gemmatimonadales bacterium | reverse complement strand
CGCCAGAGCACGCGCCGCTCGCGGAGTCCCCGTGCGCGCGCGGCCGTGACGAAGTCGAGCCGGAAGCTCACCAGCATGGCCGCGCGCTGGTGGCGTAACGGGAGCGCGATGCTGGTCAGCGAAAGGGTCAGGGCGGGAAGCAGGAGATGACGCAGCACGTCGAGGGCCCGGGTGAGGGGACTCGCGCCGGCTGAGAGGAGCGGATCGCTCATCTGGGCCGCCGGCAGCAGGTGCCAGCGGATGCTGACGAACGCCACCAGAACCAGGCCCAGCCAGAAGCTCGGCGTGGCATACGCCGCGAGAGCCAGACGGGTCAGCCAGCGATCGAAGCGCGAGCCGCGGCGGACGGCCTGGCGCACGCCCAGCCAGCCGCCCAGCGTAAAATTGAGGAGAAGCACGGTCCCGCCGAGCAGCAGCGTTGCGGGGAGTCGGGCGGCAAGCAGGGAAGTAACCCGCTCGGGATAGTGCTCAATCGAGACGCCGAGGTCACCCCGCGCGACGCCGCCGAGGAAAGCGCCGAGCTGGGTCAGCAGCGGTTGGTCCAGCCCGAAGCGCCGGCGGAGCTGGGTGATTTCCTGCGGCGAGACCGCCCGATCGTCGCTCACGCGGGCGAGTGGGTCACCGGGGGCGGCGCGCAGCAGGAAAAAGAGCAGCAGCATGGCGACCGCGAAGGTGATCGCGGCCTGCAGAGCCCGGCGCAGCAGCCAGCGACTCACCGGTCGCGCGGCAGGCGGCGCCCCGGGTCGACCGACCAGCGCCAGAGATCGCTGTACAGCGATTCGGGGCGGAGATTCACAGCGCGGAAACGCCGGTGCAGCGCGAACGCGGTCTGCGGGGAGGCGAGGAAGAGCGCCGGCGCGTCGTTCTGCAGCGCGGCGTAGGCGGCGCGCCACTCCCGTTCTCCGCCGCGCGCCGAGGAGATCGCGCGGTCGAGCGCGCTATCCACGGCCGGATCGCAATATTGTCCGAGGTTGGAGCCGCCGCGCCCCCGACAAGTCCAGCTCTGCACCACCCCCGAGGGAGCCGGATCCATCGTCGCCGCCGAAAAATCGAGATCGAACTCCCCGCGCTGGCGGCGCTGGATCCAGACCGGCCCGTCGAGCCGCACCAGCTCGAGCCGGACGCCGATGCGGCGGAGCTGCTCCTGCAGCTGCGGCGCCATGGCGGCGCGGGGCGCGCTGGTGGTGGGGAAATTGAGCCGCAACGCGAGCGGCATCCCGTTCTTGTCGAGTACGCCATCACCGTCGTGGTCGCTCCAGCCCTGACGCTGCAGCAGCGCGCGCGCGGCGGCAGGATCATAGCCGGGGCCCTTCGGGGCGATCCGGTAGGTCCAGTGGGCGGCGGGCACCGGCGCCATGGCCGGGAGTCCGTAGGCGCCATAGGCGCTTCGGATGAGCGGGTTACGATCGATCCCCATGACCAGAGCACGCCGCACGGCCGCGTCAGCCAGAATCGGGTGGGGCCGGCCGCGCTCGCCATAGGCGCGCTCATTGAACAGCAGATAGACCACGCTGAACGACGGCACCGTGAACAGGCGGAGCTCGGGATTCGCCGCGAGCCGTGCGGGGCCGGAGGTCGGAGGCACCGCCTCGTAGGCATCCGCACTGCCATCGAGCAACAGATTGAGCGCCGCTTCAGGATCGCGGACCAGGAGAAAGATGACGCGGTCGACCTTGGGGGCCCCCAGGAAGAACGCGGGATCCCCGGCCAGCTCGAGCTTCTGGCCTGGCTCACGCCGCACCCAGCGGTACGGTCCGTTCCCGACCGGGGCGCGAACGAAGGCGGAAGCGGCGAAGCGTTCCGGCGGAATGGTATCGACGAGATGCGCCGGCAGCAGCTGGACATGCCATGTCGCATCGTAAAATTGCTCGGGATAGGCGCGGCGAAAGCGAAATACCACCCGGCGCTCGCCCTCCGCGGTAACGCCGGCCAGATACCGCAGCAGCAAGGCGCGCTGGGGATCCACGGTGGAATCGCGCATCCGCGCGAAGCTGAACAGGACATCCCGTGCGGTGACCGGCACGCCATCGTGCCACCTGGCTTTCGGGTCGAGCTCGAAGCTGAGCGTCAGCGAGTCGCGCCGCGTCCAGCTTCGCGCCAGCTGCGGCTCGAACGTTTTTTCCTCGGTGGTCACGAGCGAGCGCCCGGGCCGGGCCAGCCGCAGGAAGAGCAGGTCGGAGACGTCGTTGTTGGCCTTGGCGCCGAGCAGGGTCGGGATGGGAGTCGTGGGCTCCTGACCCACGACGATCACGATCGAGCCGTGGTCGCTCGGGCGCTGCCGGATTTGCGCCAGGGCGGGTACGGCGGCGGAAAGCAGCAGCAGAGCTGCGGCGAAGCGACGAGGGGCGGTCAGCGGCACCTCTCTGGCCCGAGCTGTCAGCGGGGATAACCTCTGAAAAGTAACCAGACGCTAGCGCAGCCAGGTCCAGGCGGGGTCCTGAAATCGCTGCGCATGACAGCGCACCCGCGCCCTCAGCGCGCTGGGCAACGGCCCCAGCGGGCGCAGGGGGCCAAGCTGGACCTCTGCGGACGCTGTCACTACGCCGGCGGCCTCTTCGAACGACACCCGCCGTCCGAGCGAGCGGGATAGCGGGACCTCACCAGTGCCGTTCTCCGCGCCGCCAAGCCCGGCGAGCGAACGGGGCATGGACTGATCATCCTCGAGCAGCAGCGAGCCATGCTGGAGCACCGCATCGCCCTGCCGGAGCTGCGCGCTCCCGATCACCTTGCGGCGATCGAGCAGCACTTCGCCGCCGACCGGAGCGCTGAAGCAAGGCCCAGGGGCTAGGGACTGGGGGCTAGGAGCTAGGGGGGCTAGCTCCGGGGAGGCGCCGAGGCTCTGGAGCGCTGCGGCGAGCAGGAGATGAATGCGATGGTAGGCGTCGCGTAATCCGCCGAAGACCGCCAGGGGAGCGGCCACCGCGTAGGTCAGTTCTCTGGCGTGCCACACCGCGCGGCCACCGGTAGGGCGGCGCACGCAATCGAGTCCCAG
>DASYPD010000522.1:0-5096 GCA_036007005.1 Gemmatimonadales bacterium | reverse complement strand
CCTCGCTTGATCAACCGCTCGCAGGACTCGCTCAACCGCGCCCGCAGCGGCCCGCGCTGTGTCCCGGTCGTCCGGCGCGGGAACAGCCTCTAGCAGCACCGGGCGACGCGCCGCGGCGACGATCTCCAGCGCTCGCTCGAGCGGTGGGCCGCTGATCGAGAGCGACACCAGATCCGCGGCGTGCGCGACGCGCTCGAGCGCCGCAAAGTCGGCCGAAACGCACACCACTAACGGCAGCCGGTCCTCCGATGCGTCGAGCGCCGCGCGCAGCTCTTCGAGCGCCGTCAAGTCGGCCTCGCTGGCCACGAAGAGCGACAGCGCATCCGGTCTGACTTCGATCAGCCCGTCCGCGCTCGCCAGACGCGCGGCGCGTTGCGTTAGCTCCTTTACCTTGGCCAGCGGACCGGGGAAGGGGTGCACCACCCGCACCGGCTGCCCGCTGCCGATACCAATCTCGCCAATCGCCACCACGTCGGCCTCGCGCCGTGTGAACGAATAGGGATCGGGCACGAACTCCGGCGTCACGTGCGGCGGTTCAGACGAGAACCCAGTTCGCCGCGCCCCCGGTTGGTACGGTGCGGCCAGCGCGAAGGCCACCGGCACCTCGCATTCTGGCTCCTCGGTCAGCGAGACACGAATCGTGTCCCCGATTCCATCTTCCAACAGGCTCCCAATCCCGATCGCGCTCTTGATCCGGCCGTCCTCGCCGTTCCCCGCCTCGGTCACACCCAGGTGGAACGGGTAGTCCATCTCCAGCTCGGCCATCCGCGTTGCGAGCAGGCGATAGGCCTGGATCATGACCTTGGGGTTGGACGCCTTCATCGAGAAGATCAGGTCGCGATAGCCGTACTTCTCGCAGATGCGCGCGAACTCGAGCGCCGACTCGACCATGCCCCGCGGCGTGTCGCCGAAGCGGTTCATAATCCGATCGGAGAGCGAGCCGTGGTTGGTCCCGATGCGCATCGCGATCCCGCTTGCCTTGCACTTCAGGACCAGGGGTGCGAAGCGCTCCTCGATGCGGCGCAGCTCGGCGTCGTACTCCTCATCGCTGTACTCGCGCACGGCGAATCGCTTGCTGTCCGCGAAGTTGCCCGGATTGACGCGTACCTTCTCGACGTGCTCGGCGGCCTCGAGCGCCGCCGCCGGGCTGAAGTGGATATCCGCCACCAGCGGAACGGTGACGCCGCGCGCCCGCAGATCGCGCTTGATGTTGCCCAGGTTGCGCGCGTCCTCCACCGTCGGCGCCGTGATGCGCACGATCTCGCATCCGGCCTCAACCAGGCGGAGCGTCTGGGCGACCGTGGCTTCGGTGTCCATCGTGTCCGTCGTCGTCATCGACTGGACACGGATCGGGTTGTCTCCACCCACCGCCACGTCCCCGACCATGACGACGCGCGTGCGCCGGCGCGCGTACCGGTATGGATCGGCCATGTAGGAAAGCACAGAAGTTTGTCGGCTAACGCCGTGGCAAAGGTGCCATATGCCGGCAGGTTTGCTCAGTTGTTGGTACCGCCAGCGGGATTCGAACCCGCGATCTCCACCTTGAAAGGGTGGCGTCCTAGGCCTCTAGACGATGGCGGCGCGCAAGAAGTGTAGCGCCCGCCTACCTGGAAGGCGATACCTGATGTGTGTGGTCCGAGTGGGTCTGTAAGCCGCATTCTGTCGAGAGCAATCATCTCTCTTGGCTGCCGGTTGCCCGACAGCTCCTTGCACCCAACCTGGGACTCGGCGAGCAGCGTCATCGTCCCGACTCGGGCTTGCTCCGGGTAGAGTTTGACTCTTTTCACCCCCTGCACCCTCCGTGTGGTCGCCCACTCGGAGGGCCGGGAATCGTCTCTGTGCCACTAGTCCTCGCCTCACGGCGGACGGGCGTTACCCGCTACCCTGCTCTGTGGAGTGCGGACTTTCCTCGCTCCCCGCCGGCTTTCGTCGCCGGGGCCGCGCGATTGCCTGACCCACTCGGAAATGGAAAGACCCGTACGACCGAGATCGTACGGGCCCAAGCGTACCTTAACTGCTGAAGAGTGAAAGGAAGGCACCTCGCCAAGGTCATTACGCGTACCAAGAACGCTAGCGAGATCACCATCGAAGCCTCGTCTCCCGGCAAGACCGGAATCTGAGGATCGACCTGGGATTGAGCGCCTGGACGCAGAGGGGACGTACCTTACTCGTTGTCCGGCGCCGCTCCTAGAAAGGAGGTGATCCAGCCGCACGTTCCCGTACGGCTACCTTGTTACGACTTCACCCCAATCACCGATCCGACTCTGGGCGCCTGCCTCCCTTGCGGGTTAGCCCGGCGCGTTCGAGTCTTACCGGCTTTCGTGGTGTGACGGGCGGTGTGTACAAGGCCCGGGAACGCATTCACCGCACTGTGCTGACGCGCGGTTACTAGCAACTCCGACTTCACGGAGGCGGGTTGCAGCCTCCGATCCGTACTGAGGCCGGCTTTGGGGGGTTGGCTCCCACTCGCGTGGTCGCGTCCCACTGTACCGGCCATTGTAGCGTGTGTGTCGCCCTGGACGTAGGGGCCATGCGGACTTGACGTCGTCCCCACCTTCCTCCGGGGTTCGCCCGGCAGTCTCCCTAGAAAACGCAACTAGGGACGGGGGTTGCGCTCGTTGCGGGACTTAACCCAACACCTCACGGCACGAGCTGACGACAGCCATGCAGCACCTGTGCACGCTCCCTTGCGGGTCCCTTGCCTCTCGGCTCGGTACCACGTGCATGTCAAACCCAGGTAAGGTTCTTCGCGTTGCATCGAATTAAACCACACGCTCCGCTGCTTGTGCGGGCCCCCGTCAATTCCTTTGAGTTTTAGCCTTGCGGCCGTAGTCCCCAGGCGGGCAACTTACCGTGTTGACTTAGGCGCCGGGGGGGTCGATACCCCCGACACCGAGTTGCCATCGTTTAGGGCGTGGACTACCGGAGTATCTAATTCCGTTCGCTCCCCACGCTTTCGCGCCCGAGCGTCGGGTTCAGCCTTACGGCTTCAGGCCCAGCATGCCGCCTTCGCCACTGGTATTCCGGACGGTCTCTACGGATTTCACCCCTACTCCGCCCGTTCTGCATGCCTCTGCCTGCCCCAAGCCACCCCGTCTGGCCCGGCCCCTCTCCGTTAAGCGGAGAGATTCCACGGGCCACTGCTGGTGGCCGCCTGCGCGCCCTTTACGCCCAATAAATCCGGATAACGCTTGCACCCTACGTATTACCGCGGCTGCTGGCACGTAGTTAGCCGGTGCTTCCTCGCCCGGTACCGTCTTCCCCACGGGCTCTCCCCGTGGGTACTTCTTCCCGAGCAACAGGGGTTTACGACCCAAAGGCCTTCATCCCCCACGCGGCGTTGCTGCGCCGACGTCTCCGTCGTTGCGCAAGATTCCTCCATGCTAAACCCCGCAGGGCTGTGGACCATATTTCAGTCCCACTGTGGCCGTTCGTCCTCTCAGACCGGCTACCCGTCACTGCCATGGTGAGCCATTACCCCACCATCAAGCTGATAGGCCGCGGGCCCCTCTTCACGCGCCCTTGCGGGCTTTGCTGTCATCCCGAGAGACGACAGCGCATGCGGTATTAGCCACCCTTTCGGGTGGGTATCCCCCACGCGAAGGCAGGTCACCCACGTGTTACGCACCCGGACGCCGCTGACCATCTTTCGATGGCCCGCACGACTCGCATTGGTAAAGCACGCCGCCAGCGTTTATCCTGAGCCAGGATCAAACTCTCCATACAAAACCCCGTCCGAAGACGGGTGTTCATTCAGTATTGGATGAGCAATCCCGCAATTCTTGGTCTACGCTCGCTTGACGAGGTCCCCACTTCCGTTCTCTTTGGCTCTCACCAAAGAGATCTTCAGCGGAAAACCTTCCTTCCACTCTTCAGTTGTTAAGGTCCGCTGCGCCGTCGCCGAGGCACAGCCCCCAATTGGCGCCGAACAATCTTATCAGCACCATTCGAGGATGTCAAATCCTCGCAGAGTGCCCCGCAGGCGCCGTTCAGGCGCCCTCAGCGGCGTCCGCCTGGTGGGTACGAACGTACTCCAGGCTGCGCCGATAGTCGTCCTCCGCAATCATACCGCGAGAGCGGTAAAAGTTGAGCATCTGACTCAGATTGAGCAGCGGCACCAGGTGTAGGCCGTGCCGCTTGAGGCGCTCGCCGCCCCCTTGGCCCCGGTCCACCAGCACAATCGCGTCATACACCACCAGACCAGCGGTCTTCAAGATGCTGAGCGTCTCGATCAGGCTGCCGCCGGTCGTCATCAGGTCGTCGATGATCAGCACCGTCTCGTCCGGTTTGAAGCGCCCCTCGATCTTGGGCGGCGCGTCGGGCGTCTTTGGTGGTACGCCGTAGATCACCGGCACGTCGCTGGCCAGCGAGTACGCCGTCGCCAGGTGCAGGCCGCCGAACGGTACGCCGGCCACGAGGTCGAATGAGTGGAAGCGCGGGTCGCGCATCGCCAGCCCGGCCTCGATCTCGGACTTGATCAGCTGCGCCGCGCGCGCCAGGATGCGCGGCTCGCGCAGCAGCACCTTCGTATCGACGTAGATTGGCGAGCCCACGGTTGTGCGCCCGACGGTGAAGTTGCCGAACTTGACGCCGCCCAGCCGGAACAGCGCCTCGGCGAGCCAGAGGTTCGTGACGTCGCCGCTGGCCATCGTGCCCGCCCAGTGTAGCAGCCAAACTCGGCGCTCCCATCTGGAGCGATACGTAGAATCGGGCGTGACACTGCCCCCCGCAGAGCTTGTCGCAGCGCTCAACACGGCGCTCATCGTCGTCAGCGGCGCCTTTCTCATCCTGGGCTACGCGCTCATCCGGCGCGGCCAGATCCGCTGGCACCGGCGGGCGATGCTGACCGCCGCCACCTTCGCGGGGCTGTTCCTGGTGGTGTACGTCGCGCGGTACGCGCTCTACGCGCCGCGCGTGTTCGCAGGCCAGGGAACTTTGCGCGCCGCCTACCTGGCGATCCTGATCTCCCACACGCTGCTGGCCATTGCGGTCGGCCCGCTGGTCCTCTTGACCCTGCGCCGCGCGCTGCGCCGAGACTACCGCCGCCACCGCCGCCTCGCGCGCGTCACGCTGCCGATCTGGCTCTACGTCGCGGT
>DASYPD010000521.1:0-2586 GCA_036007005.1 Gemmatimonadales bacterium | reverse complement strand
GAAGGTGCTGTCCAATCCCTCACGGGCGGTCAGGACGGTGTCCCGAATAGTCAGGCTGTTGCCGGGACACAGCTCGGGACAGTCGGTGGGGGTGGTGATTTTTTCCTGGCAGCCAGCGAGCGCTGCCAGGGCAACACCGATTACCGCAATTCCGGAACGCAACCTCACTGCAGCAACTCCTTCGAAAAGGCGTCGGGCAACAACTCCCCCAGACGCCAACGTTTGGTTTGGTGCGGTCCCACCGCTTCGACGACGAGCTCCGGGCCGAACTCCGCGAGCACCTGGCGGCAGGCCCCGCAGGGCGGTGCCGGCGGGTCGGAATCGGTGACGACGACCACCCGCCGAAACCGCCGCGCCCCGGCGGCTACCGCACTGAAGAGCGCCGTGCGTTCCGCGCAGTTGGTGAGGCCGTACGAGGCATTCTCCACATTGCAGCCCGGGAAGACCCGGCCGTCTTCGGCTTCGAGCGCCGCGCCCACTCGGAACTTCGAGTAGGGGCAATAGGCCTGTTGCTGCGCGGCGCGCGCGGCCTCGATCAGACGATCAGCCACTCCAGACCTCGGGAAGGAAAGACGTGCCGGCCGCGAGCGGTGCTGACCCGAGAAAATCGGCAACCGTCTGCCCGACATCGGCAAAGCTCTGCCGTTCTCCCAAAGCGACAGCTCCAACTCGCGGCCCATACACCAGGAGCGGCACTCGCTCCCGCGAATGATCCGTCGAGGGAGTCGTCGGGTCGTTCCCGTGATCAGCCGTAAAGATAACGAGGTCATCGACCCGAACGGCCTCCAGCAGGCCCGGCACCGCCTCGTCGAGCTCCTGCAGCCCTCCCAGAAAGCCGGGAACGTCGTTCCGGTGTCCCCAGCTCTGATCGAATTCGATCACATTAGCGAAGAGCAGTCCGTCCGGCATCGTCGTGAGCGCCTCGTGAATGAGCCGGTAGGCGTCTGCATTGGTTGCGGTATGCGTGCTGGAAATGCCCCGCCCCGCGAACAGATCATCCACCTTTCCGACTCCCACCCGAGGAATTCCGGCTTCGGCGAGCCGATCGAGCAGAGTCGGTTGGGTAGGCTCGAGACTGAAATCCTTGCGATTCGGGGTACGGCGGTAATGACCCGGCGGACCGACGAACGGGCGGGCGATGACCCGCGACACGCTGTACTCGCCACGGAGAAAGTCGCGGGCCGCGGCACACGCGGCGTACAGCTCGTGGAGCGGAATGCTGCTCTCGTGCGCCGCCACCTGAAACACGCTGTCGGCCGAGGTGTAGACTATCCACTTGCCCGTCCGCTGCTGCTCCCCGCCGAATTCTTCAATGATGGCGGTGCCCGAGGCGGCCTTATTACCGAGCACGCCGCGGCCGGTCCGCCGCACGAACTCCGCGATGAGCTCAGGAGGGAATCCTGCCGGGTAGGTGGGAAACGGTTGCTGCAAGACGACCCCACAGAGCTCCCAATGGCCGGTTGTGCTGTCCTTCCCGGCACTGACCGGTTGCGCGGCGCCGTACGCAGCCGCTGGCGAGGCGACCGGGGCGATCCCCGCGAGGGGCGCGCAGCAGCCGAGACCCAATCGTTCGAGGTTGGGGAGCGCGAGGCCTCCGGCCTTGCGCAGCACATTGCCGAGCGTATCGCTGCCGGCGTCACCGTAGGCCTCAGTGTCGTGAGCGGGCCCGAGCCCTAACCCGTCGAGCACGATGATCGCCGCGCGGCGCGCCATTTTAGCTCTTCCCCCCCCTTCGCGGCTGACTCATAGGTTCCGATAGCGACGCACGACGCGCGGCGCGATGGCGGTGAGCAGCTCGTAGGAAACCGTCTTCGCGAGCGCGGCCTGCGCGTCGAGCGAAACCAGTCCCCCGAAGAGCGTGGCGACATCGCCGAGCGCAACCGCGCGGTCCTCGACGGAGAGCATGAGCATATCCATGGTCACGCGACCGATAAGGGGGACGCTGCGGCCGCCCAGCTCCACCAGGCCCTTGCCACTCAGGGAGCGGGGCACCCCGTCGCCGTAACCTATGGCGACGGTGGCGATGGTGGTGCCAGCGGCGATTTCCGCTTCGGCGCCGTAGCTGACGGTGTCTCCCGGACGCAGGCGCCGGAGTGCCACCACCCGGGCTTGCAGCTTGGCGACTGGTTCGGGCTCCAGCCTTCCGGCCCGACCGCCATAGAGAAAGATGCCCGGCCGCGCCAGGTCGGCGCCAAGAGGAAGGTCGAGCGCCGCTGCGGCACTGTTGGCCCAGTGAACCATTGGTGGACGCTGTCCCAACAGATCCAGCGCCCGCTGGAAACGCTCAAGCTGCTCGAGCGCGCTGTCGCGGTTGCAATCTGCCGAATGAAAATGGGTGAAAACGCCTTCCCAATCGGGCGCAGCGCGCAAACGCGACCGCAGCTGGCGCAGAGTTTCCGTGTCCCGCCACAGAAACCCGGAGCGGCTCATCCCGGTGTCAATCTCGAGGTGGAACGGACCGCCGCCGCTGCTCACCCAATGAGCGAGGCTGGCGAGGTCACCAATGACAGGACGGAGGGAGGAACCGCGAGTGCCGGCAGCCGTAGCGGCGATCAGTGGTGTGAACACCACGACAGGCCGCCTGAT
>DASYPD010000520.1:0-6258 GCA_036007005.1 Gemmatimonadales bacterium | reverse complement strand
GCAACGCGATCTTTGCGCTGTTCGAGCCGGTCAGGCGTGACCTCGGCCTCACCGATGCACACCTTGGCTGGTTGGGATCAGCCTACGTACTGGTTTTCTCGCTGGCCTCGGTGCCCGCGGGCGTCGCCGGAGACCTCGGTTCCCGGCGAGTCGTCGTCGCGACGGGGGTGACGCTGTGGAGCCTGGCGACCTCGCTCTCCGGTCTGGTGGAGGGATTCGGCTCCCTGCTCTTCGCGCGGGCCGTCGTAGGACTCGGAGGCGCCCTCGCCGCGACGGCGTCCGCCTCGCTCGTGGCGGACTACTTCCCGGGGCGACGCCGCTCGGTCGCGATGAGCCTCTTCATGGCGGGGCTGGCCATCGGCGGGGTGAGCGGCATCCTGCTCGCGGGCCAATTGGAGCACCTCTACGGCTGGCGCGTGGCGTTCTTCGCGCTCGGGCTGCCCGGCTTTCTCATCGCGGCACTGGTGCTTCGAATCAAGGATCCCACGCGACCGGTGCGGCCATCCCATCAGGGACCCGATGCCCTGCTCGCGGTCATGCGGGACCTCGAGGGAGTGGCCCGGAGAATTCTCTCCACACCGACGCTGGTGGCGGTATTCATCGGCGGAGCCCTGATCTCGTTCGGGATGAACGGTCTGGTCGGCTGGGCGCCTACCTTCCTGGCCCGGGAGCGCAACCTGTCCACCGCGCAGGCGTCGCTCCTGCTGGGCTCCTATGGGCTGATCGCAGGAATCGCGGGGACCGTCGCAGGAGGAGTGATCGCGGACCAGTTGCGCAACCGGTTTCCCGGGGCGCGGATCATCACCACCGCGGCGGGGTTCATCATCGGCGCCCCGCTGGCGATCTGGCTGCTGTTCATTCGCGATATGAGCTGGTTCGTGCCGGTCTTCTTTGCGGCATTCTTTTTCCTCACCTGGTACAACGGCCCGCTCACCGCGGTGATCTTCGACGTGACACCACCCCGCATCGCGACAACCGTGGCGGGCGCCTTTCTGATGTTCATCCATCTCGCCGGAGACGCGATCGCGTTTCCCCTGGTCGGAATGCTCTCCGACAACTTCGGCCTGCAACGAGCCATCCTGCTCCTCCCGGTGGCCTCTTTGGTGGGGGCCCTCATCGTGCTGAGCGCGGTCCGAACCCTGGGGCGAGATACCGCGCGGGCACAGACGGCGTGAAGCTATCAGCTATCAGCTACTAGCTATCAGCTATCAGCTACTAGCTATCAGCTCATAGATGGCGGCATTTGACCACGGAGCCGGTGGACACGAAGCAACAGCCGATAGCTGATAGCTGATAGCCGATAGCCGAAGTCCTTGCCAAACAAGGAGTTGGGCAGTAGGCTCTCCCGGGCATGTCTCCTGCTCCCTTGCCGCGCATGTCGGAGACCGCCTTGATCGGCCTTACCGAACCGAGCGCATGGCAAGGAGATGCGCTGGTTCCTGTCGTGCTCCTGGAGGGCGGCTCTCCCGATCCGGTAGCGCTGGCCACCTGGCATCTGGCGCTCTCGGCGAGCACCGCCGGCTACGTTCCCAACGATCTCTTTGCGCTCTGGTTGTTTCCCACCGCAGGCGGAGTAGTACTGCTCGGCCCTGAGGCGCTCGCGCAGGATGGCGTGAAGGTGCCGCTCCCGCGGCCGCAACTGCTGCAGGACGATCTCTATCAGCTCGAAGCAATCCTGCATCGCGCGAAATACGCCTCGGCCATCGCCGTGCCGATTCGCCAGGAGTCCCGCGATGTCGGCGTCATGTTGCTCGGCAGCTTTGCCCGGGGTGCGTTTGGCCCCAGTCAGGCAGTGGCCCTCTATCGACTCGCCGGCCGGCTGGCACCCGCGATGGCGCGGCTTGCCGACGCCATGGCTTCAGTGGCGTCGCACCCCACCGTCGAGCCGCTGATGAGCCGAGAAGCGCTGCCCGAACATCTGGCACGCGCGGTATGCGAGTCCACCAATGGCTCGGACCTGGTCGGTCGAGTCAGCGGAATTCTCTATGCGCTGCTGCCGCACGATCGCCTTGAGATCCTGATTCCGGGAGCCGTCGAGGAATCCTTCCTCACCTTGAGCGGCAAGTCTGCTCGGCGGCGCTGGACCACCGGCGGCGCCGGCATCGAGTCGTATGCCGGCATCCTGAGGCAGTTCGACGGGGCGACGTTGCTGCTGGATGACCTTGCCGAGGGAGAATGGCCGGTCGGTGATGGGTCGGGGTCGCCCTCCCTTCCGGCGCGCTCTATCCTGGGCACCCGGCTCCAGGTGGGTGGCAAGCTCGCGGGTTACTTGCTGCTCGGCAGCGTCGCGCGCGATGCCTACCGCCCCGACGATGAGGAACTGCTGGCACTGGTCGGCCTGCTCCTGGCCCCACGGGTGGCTGGGCTGCGTGCGACCGAGCCCGCGACAGAGCATCCCGAACCGGCAACGGCGCGGGAGCTGCCGCTGAGCCGCGCCGCCGATATTCTCGCCGGAACGGCGCATCTCGGCGAGGGCCTGGCGGGATTCGCGGTGGAGCTCGCTCAGCTGGTGCCCCACCAGGGGATTTCGCTCCACCTGCGTCGGGGCGAAGCTGAGCTCATCACCATCGACCCTTCCGCGCTGCGTCCCTTTGCCGACCTGCCAGCCAGGCCAATCGAGGAGTTTGCCGGCGCCGCGATTCTGAGCGGAGAACGGGAGTGGCTGGTACGCGAGCTCGATGGTGCGGTGGAGGTGCTGGTGCCGCTCCGCGTCGCCGGCCGGATCATGGGGACGCTCGGCGTGCGGAACGATGCCTTCGATTCCAGCCGGAGGGCGGCGGCGATCGTGCGCCAGTTTGCCGATCTGCTGGCGCCACACCTGGAGCTGTTGCGGCGCGGAGCGGCCTTGGCGGGACCAGGAGCGAGGGAGCGGAGCCCGGTGCGCTGACATCCGCCCCCCCCCATCCCCGCCCAATCAGAAATCTGTCGATAGCTTGAGCGTCAGGTTACGCCCCATCCCCGGATCAATGGCGGTGGTCTTGATCCGGCTCAAGTAGTTCGCGTAGCGCTGGTTGAACGCGTTGCGGAGCGTCAGATCGAGCCGTACCACGCCGCTTCCGGCGAGGATTCCCAGACCCGCCCCCGCGTTGGCGAGGGTGTAGGCCTTCGACTGGTAACCCGCGCCGTCGAACGCTTCCGCGTAGAACGCCGCCTCGGCCGGATCCATCCGCGTTTGCTTGCCGTTGCTTTCGCCGCCAACTAAGAGATACGGATTGCTCAGCGAGCCGCGACTCCTTCCCTCGAAGCGAAGACTGTAGGTGGCGCGGAAGGGAGGAATCAGGGGAAGCGGGTTGCCCGTCGAGGTATTCTGTCCGTTGGTGTAGTCGGCGGTCCCCTGAAAGTGCAGCGCGGCAATGGGATGGTACTGCAGGGAGGCTTCGAATCCAGCCAGCCGCGCGTTGCCCTGCGTCACGTCGAAGATCTCGAACCCCGACTCTGGATCCGTGGTTCCAGTCGGCACCGAGTAAATGAAATCTTCGATGAAGTTGGCGAAGCCGCCCAGCTCGAGGAAGACCTTCGAGCTCTGGACCCTGAGCGCGAGATCGGTATTGAGCGACGTTTCGTTCTTGAGCGAAGGATTGCCGTGCTCAAACGCCACGGTCCCCTCGTGCACGCCGTTCGAGAAGAGATCGAAGCTCGAGGGCGCCCGGTACCCGCGCCCGACATTCAGCACCAGCGCCACGGGCTCGGTTACGTGGAAGAGGGCGCCGAGATTGCCGGTCAGCGAGTTCCAGTTGCGGGTTTGCGCCTGCACTCCAAGCTCGGCATCGTCTTCCACGTCGAGGTGGCGGTGGTCGGCCCGCGCCCCGAACGAGAAAATCCAGCGGCCCGCCTCCAACTGCTCGAAGACGTAGGCGCCGAGGGTATAGGCGGTGCTGTTCGGAATCAGGGTTTCGGTTCCAAACTTGCTGAACCGGTTGCGCAGCCCGGACACCCCGACGATGCCGGCGAGGTTGCCGAGCGGAGCGTGGTGCACCTGCGCGGCGCCGGTCCAGGTCTGGGAGAGCAGGCCGA
Organism: Gemmatimonadales bacterium; assembly: GCA_036007005.1. Classification (GTDB taxonomy): domain Bacteria; phylum Gemmatimonadota; class Gemmatimonadetes; order Gemmatimonadales; family GWC2-71-9; genus JABFSM01. The sequence continues at coordinate 2,244 of DASYPD010000520.1, read as the reverse complement.
GCGCTACTTCCGCCGTCTCCTTGTCCTCGAACTCGCGCCGCCGATTGCGCTCGTACCCCAGATTGCCTTCGAGGCGCGAGCGTCCCATTGGAAGCGTGAGGTCGATCCGTCCGCGGCTGGTGGCGATCCGCTGGGTGGGAGTTGCGGCCGGATCTTCATCGGTGAGAAAGACCTTCTCGTTGCGCTGGGAGAATGTGCCGGTCAGCGAGCCCCAGCCGCCACGAACACCGGCGGTGCCGGACCCGGCAATGGCCTCATTGCCACTGTTCCAGAGTGTGTAATCGGGCGTCTTGAGATCCTTGCTGGTCCGGCCGCTCAAGGTAGCCCGCAGCCCGAAACCAGCCCCGGCGCCTTCCACCAGCAGCGCGCCATCGGGCTGGCGGTTATTGGATGAGTAGGCCGCGGTCAGGCTGCCGTGCAGGCGACCGGCCTCGGGCAGATCCCGCTGCACCACATTGATGACTCCGCCGAGCGCATCGGAGCCGTAGAGCACGCTGGCCGGACCGCGAATGACCTCGATCCGCTCCGCGGTGGCGGTTTCGACGTTGGGGCCATGCTCATCGCCCCATTGCTGAGTCTCCAGGCGCTGTCCGTTGTCAAGGACGAGCACCCGATTCGAAGTGAGCCCGCGAATCACCGGTTTCCCGATCCCCACCCCGGTGCTGAGGCTGTGCACTCCGGCAAGACTGCTCAAGGTTTCGCCCAGGGTGGGCGCCTGCGCGGTGCGGAGCTCGGTGCCGGCCACCACAGCGGTGGGCTGGGGGGAGGTGAGCACCGTCGTTGCGAGGGGTGTCGCCGTTACCTGGAGGGGCGGGAGCTCGATGAGGCTCTGCCGCAGAATGACATCGACCGTGAGGTCCTGATTGGAAAGCGAGACCCGCCGGACCACGGGGGCGTAGCCGACATAGCTGAAAGACACTCCGTAAGTCCCATCGGGCAGATTAGGAATGCGGTACCGCCCTCCAGCGTCGGTCTGGGTACTCCGGTTGGCTTCGAGGACGACAATCCTTACGTTGGCGAGCGCGGTACCGGCGGAATCGCTAACCCGCCCTGAAATCGCGTGATTGGCGGCTGCCGGCGGAGATCCGCTCGGGCCCAAGGCCAGGACAGTGAATACCGAGAGCAAGAACATTGAGGTCGCCTCCCGCAGGACGGGTCCCGCAGCAAAGCCGCGGGGCTTCGTCGGTTGATGACGATGCATCGGATCGCGTGGTGAGACGCGAAGCTGCGCTTGACGTCAGAACGTTGCGGGAGGTGCGCGGGAGTGCGGGAGGCGACTTGGTCCCGCACAGAGGAGAGAGGGTGCCCGGAAGCCTACGGCCGCGAGGCCGAGATACTGCAACTCCAGGAGAGCAGACGGCGGGGTTGGATTGCGGGCCGGCGAGGGGAGGACCCAGGCCCGGCAACCGTCATCGTGGTCCTGGCCGCCGCGCCGCTCGAAATGAATCCGATGGCCGTGGCCCGGACCGAGACGGTGTGCGTGCTCGTAGGCTTCGAGCCCAGCGACCCCCGGCCCGCCTGCCAGAGCGATGGCGAGCAGGACGAAGGACGCGATGGCCCGGCGCAGTCGGCGCGGCGGCGTCATTCGCGCGATCGCCGGACCAGCCACGCCACCAGCACAAGTACTCCCTGGACCGCGATGATCGCCGGCGCGGTGGGTAGGTCAAGTGGCACCGAGAGGGAAAAGCCGATGACAACGGCGACGACGGCCGAGATCACCGCCCAGCTGATGGTCCCCCGCATCGTGCTCGCGAGCAGCAGCCCGGTCACGGCGGGAAGCACCAGGAAATTGAAGACGAGCAACACGCCGGCAAACCGCATCGCGCTCGCGATGACGAGGCCCAGGGTGAAATAAAGCAGCAGGTTCCAGGCGTTGACCCGGTAGCCCAGCGTGCGCGCGGTTTCCCGATCGAAGCTGACGAAGAGGAATTCCTTGTAGAACACCGTATGGAGCAACAGCACCGGAACGCTCACGGCGATGAGCACCAGAGTATCCGGGCGAGTGATCCCGAGGATGTTGCCCTGTAGAAAGATGTCGTGCGCCTCTCCAGTCGCCGCCTTGGCGATGAGGAGAATCCCCGCCGCCGCAGCCACTGCGTAGGCCACGCCAATCGATGCTTCGCTCGAGATCAGTCGCCGCCCGCCGCCCAAGCCGAAGAAGAGGGCGCCCAGCAGCGTCACGACCAGCGACAACGCGGTCGGGCGGCTGCCGAGCGCCGAAACCGCTGAGACGCCCGAGAGCCA
>DASYPD010000519.1:0-1798 GCA_036007005.1 Gemmatimonadales bacterium | reverse complement strand
TCAACCGGGTAAAGCTACCCTAATGCGGAGGCATCGCTACTTTTCCCCACATGACGGTTCAGGCCCCTGCCGCAGCCCTGGCGTTCGGCGACCCGGCCGGAGTGGATGCGGGGCTTTCGCAGATGGCCCGGAGCCTCAGGGGCTCGGTGATCTTGAAGATCGCGGCCGAGGTGCGGGCGCTGGTGGCGACCGGACGCCCGCTCTGCAACCTCACCGTCGGCGACTTCGATCCGCGTCAGTTCCCCATTCCGGCCGCGCTTCGCGAGCATACCATCGGCGCACTCCGGGCCGGCGAAACCAACTATCCCCCTTCGGATGGGCTGCTCGCCCTGCGTCAGGCGGTCGCTCAATTCACCGCGCGGGAGCACGGGATTACGCTGCCGCTCGACGCCGTCCTGATCGCCGCGGGAGGGCGGCCGGCGATCTACGCGGCCTACCGCTGCGTGCTCGATCCCGGGGACACGGTGCTCTACGCAGTACCGAGCTGGAACAATGATTACTACGCCAGCATGATCGGCGCGCGCGAAGTGGCGGTGCGGGCGCGGCCGGAACATGCCTTTCAACCGACCCTCGCTGAGCTCCAGCCCCACCTGCAGGACGCGAAGCTCCTCTGCCTCTGCTCGCCGGGGAATCCCACTGGGACGGTGCTGCCTCCGGACTCGCTGCGGGGCATCCTCGAAGCCGTGGTCCTCGAGAACGAGCGGCGGGCGAGTCGGGGAATCAAGCCGCTGTTCGTGCTGTACGATCTCATGTACGGCTCGTTGGTGTTCCGCGAAGGCGCGCAGGCGCATCCGCTCGCGCTGGTGCCCGAGGCGGCGCCGTGGGTCCTGATCGTTGACGGGATCTCGAAGGCGTTTGCGGCGACCGGTCTCCGGGTCGGATGGGTGAGCGCTGCTCCCCCGGTGATCGCGCGGTTCAACAACTTCCTCGGGCACGTCGGGGCCTGGGCGCCACGCGCCGAGCAGCTGGCGACCGCGAAGTTCCTGGAAGACCCGGGCGCCATCGCGGCCTTCCGCAGCGAGATGAATCAGGCGCTCTCCGCCCGGCTCGAGGCGCTCTACGCGGGTTTCAACCGGCTCAAGGCCCGGGGCCTTCCGGTGGATTGCGTGCGACCCGAGGGCGCGATGTATCTCTCGCTGCGCCTCGATCTGGTAGGCCGTACGCTCGCCGGCGTCCCTGTCAGCGACAACGAAGTCCTCCGCAAACTGCTGCTCGACCGCGCCGGGCTTGCCGTGGTGCCCTTCCAGGCGTTCGGACTGCCGGAGGACAGCGGCTGGTTCCGGCTCTCGGTGGGAGCGGTCAGTGAGCGGGAAATATCGGAGATGCTGCCGCGGGTGGAGAGACTACTGGTGAGTAGTGAGTAGTGAGTAGTGAGTAGTGAGTAGTAGCTAACCCCGTAACCGCCGGTGCAGTACTGTCAGCATCCGTCCAACCTCATTGACCAGCCCGAACGCTTCTGTGAGCGAGCCGACCTTGGCGAGTCCTCGTCGCTCGGTCAGCAGCAGGAGCGTCTCCAGTTCTCTGAGCGAGGCACTCGCGATCGCTAGAAAGCGAAGGAACTCCGCGCGAGAGCGCCGACCGTATCCTTCGGCGATGTTGGCGGGAACTGAAACAACTGCCCGACGCATTTGCTCGCCGAGACTTCTGGTTTCGCAAAGCGGAAGCTGTCTTGCAATGACCGGAATCGCGCAGGCCAGGTCCATGGCTTTCTGCCAAACGATCAAATCGCGATAACTCCGGATCATGCTGGAGACAGGTGTCCTGCTCCGGAAGCTTGCACCGGATTCGCGCGGGAGGG
>DASYPD010000518.1:0-2585 GCA_036007005.1 Gemmatimonadales bacterium | reverse complement strand
GGCGACCTGGCTCGCGGGCCGCGGTCGCCCTCTGGACTGGCGGACGGGCGGACCGCTCATCAAGCCTCGCCCCCCGCGGTCGGCTCCGGCTTTGCGGCTGGCTGCCCGAGTCGCCGGACCAGCGCGAACATCAGCCAGCCGGCGGCTATCACGATCACCAGCAACAGCAGGGCGCGCAGCGCGCTGGCGAGAAATGCCGCGTCCAAGGTGGGCCACGCAATCCGGTATTGCCGCAGAACCGCAACTCGATCGAGCATCCAGTGCCAAGCGGTATGGGCGACGAGGGCCGAGAGAAGAATAGTCCCCATCCGCTCGGCGGTCACTCGCCGGAACGCGAAGGCCAGCACGGGGACGGTGAGCGCAAGCACGAACAACTGCCCCAGCTCGATGCCCAGGTTGAACGAGAGCAGGGAAGTCGCCAAGTGCGCGCCGGCGAACTGCAGCGAATCCCGTAGATAAAACGAGAAGCCGAAGCCGTGCACCAGGCCGAAGCCGAAGGCGAGCAGCCAGCGGCGATCGAGCCTGGCGCTGACGATGTTCTCGAACGCCATATATAGGATAGAGAGGGCGATCAGCGTCTCGATCAGCGGCGGAAACCAGAGGGCCCGGGGCGCGAGGCCGAGGGTCGAGGCGATGAGCGTGATGGAATGCGCGAGCGTGAACGCGGTGATGACGGCGACGAGCGGGCGGAGCCTGCGCAAGGGAATGATCAGGCAGAACAGAAAGAGCAGGTGATCGAGCCCGTCGAGGATATGGAGAAAGCCGAGCTGGACGAAGCGCAGTGCGGCCTGGTGCCAGCGGGGATCGAGCCGGACGAGGCCAGGATCTCCGCGGAATTGATAGGCCCGCTCGGCGCGGCCTGGGGCGGGGGGGAGAAAACGCACCACGGTGGTCGTCTGGAGGCCCAGCCGAGCGAACGCGGGGCGGATGCTGAAGCTGGAGCGGTCGGAGTCGATGGGGTATTCGAGCAGCACATCGAGCATGGCCTGCTGCCAGACGAGCTCGGTCTCCGTGGGAAGCGGTGCACCGGTCGTGTGCGAGAGAGCGGCCTCATAGCTCTCGAAGGAGCGATCCGAGGGCAGCGAGACACGGGTCGCCACGATGCGGGCGTCCATGAGCTCGCGGCCGTTTTCCTGGAGGGTGAGTCCGCCGGCGATCCAGAGATTGGCCGCGTCGAGCAGCAAGGGACCGGCGCGCGCGAGGTCGAGATAGCCCGGACCGCGGAGCGGAAAACTGATATCGCGCATGGCCTCGAGCGGCGCGCGCACGATGACCCGCAAGGTGCGGCCTTCCGGCTTGACGAAGGCCAGCACGGTGACCCGCGCCGGGATGTCGTGGGCGGAAGCGGGCTGGACGGTGAGGACGCTGAGGACCGTGAGGGCAGAAAGGAGCGACTCTGGACGGATCCGGAACGCGGCGCTTAGTTGGAGGAGATCGAGGCGCATTGAGAGGAGAGTATACACCAGAAGCAGGGAGTAGCGAGTAGGGAGTAGGGAGTAGACGATCCTCCCAACTCCCAGGGCACTCCCAGGTTTCTCGAGGCTCAGGAGGATGACATGTCCCAAGCACGCAAGCTGATCCTGGGCGGATCACTGGTGGCGGTAGCCGCAGGTCTCTGGGTGGGACAAGCGGCGGTGGAAGCCGCCGGCCGGCAGCAGGGCATTCTCGCCCCGGCTTTCGAGGTCGATCCGCTGTGGCCGAAGCCGCTGCCGAATCACTGGATCCTGGGCTCGACGATCGGGGTGGGGGTCGATTCCCGGGATCACGTCTTCATCATCCACCGCGGGTTTCCGACGCTCACCGCCCGCACCGAAGCGGGGCTGGATACCAAGCCGCCGACGGGGGAATGTTGCGCCGCTGCGCCCCCGATTCTCGAGTTCGATCCCGCGGGCAATCTGGTGAAGGCGTGGGGTGGACCGGGGCAAGGATACGACTGGCCCGCGTCGAACCACGGGATCGCGATCGACCATAAGGACAACGTCTGGATCGGGGGCAATAACACCTCGGATTCCACCGGTCGGGACTCGCATATCCTGAAGTTCACCCACGACGGAAAGTTTCTGCTGCAGATCGGCAAGGCGAACCAGCCGGTCAACAGCAACGATCTCACCCATTTCGGCGGGGTCGCCAAAATCTCCTTCGATGTGAGCGCGAACGAGGGGTACGTGGCGGACGGCTACGGCAACAAGCGGGTGGCGGTGATCGACATGGACAACGGCAAGATCAAGCGCTACTGGGGAGCGTACGGGAAGCCCCCCTCCGACTCGAGCTATGGCCGCTACAATCCGGATGCTCCGCTGATCCCCCAGTTCCGCAACCCGGTGCATTGCGCCGAGCCGACCCGGGACGGGCTGGTGTACGTATGCGACCGGCCGAACGACCGGATCCAGGTGTTCAAGAAAGACGGCAGCTTCGTGAAGGAGGTGCGGATCGCGCCGAAGACGCTGGGCGACGGCTCGGTGTGGGACATCGCGTTCTCGCGCGACGCGGGGCAGAAGTATCTCTATCTGGCGGACGGCAAGAACGAGCACATCTACGTGATGGACCGGCAGTCGCTGGAGATTCTGACGATGTTCGGCGACGGC
>DASYPD010000517.1:0-9725 GCA_036007005.1 Gemmatimonadales bacterium | reverse complement strand
GACCGCCCGAGCGTCCTCCCGTCCTGCTCCGGCTGCCGAAACGCATCGACGATCGCCCGCTGCCTCCCGTGGAAGTCGTGGACCTGAGGTCCGCGCCCTTTGTCCGTACCGGGCACTCGGTACCCTGGTCGGAAGTGTTGGATGCCGCGCTCAACAGCGTGCTGAGCCGCGGCGAGCAGGCGATCCTCCTGCTCAACCGCCGGGGCTACGCGGCGTTCGTGCAGTGTCCCGAGTGCGGGTTAGTTCCGCAATGCCCCGATTGCAGCATCGCACTCACTCTGCACCGGGTGCCACCCGGGCTCCGCTGCCACTATTGCGGCCGCCACTACCCGATCCCCGACCAGTGCCCCAACTGCGGCCATGCGGTGCAACGCGCGCACGGCATCGGCACCCAGCAGCTCGAGGAGCTGGTGGCGGCGCGCTTCCCCAGGGCGAGGCTGGCGCGCATGGATCTCGACACGACCTCCACCCGCTGGAGCCACCACCGGATCCTCGAGCGGATCGAGCGGGGACAGGTGGATATTCTCCTCGGCACCCAGATGATCGCGAAGGGATTGGATTTCCCCAACGTGACCCTGGTGGGCGTGGTGGATGCGGACACCGCACTGCATCTCCCCGACTTCCGTGCCGGCGAGCGCACCTACCAGCTGCTGGCGCAGGTGGCCGGGCGCGCGGGGCGGGGTCCCAAGGGAGGGAGAGTCCTGGTGCAGACGCGGAGCCCGGAGCATCCCGCGCTTAAGTTCGCGGCGGGGCACGACACCGAGGGATTCCTGGCGCACGAGGCGGAGCAGCGGAAGAGCCCGCCATATCCGCCGGAGACTTCGCTCTTGAATGTCATCGTCTCGGCCGAACAGGAGGCGCGAGCAACCGACGAGGCGCTCGGCGTGGCGGACTGGCTGGAGAAGCTGATCGCCACGCAGGGACTGCCGCTCACCCTGCTGGGACCCGCGCCGTGTCCCTTGAGCCGGATCAAGGCGCGGTGGCGCTGGCACCTGCTGGTGAAGGGACCGGTCGAGGAGATCGGGCGGGTGGTGCGCTATGCTGCGCCGCGGCTCGAGGGCCAGGGGAAGGCGCGGGTGGTGCTGGACCGGGATCCGGTGAGTTTGCTGTAGGCTTGTACACCAACCCGCCGCGGCCGGCATCTCAGCTGGGCAACCAAGACCTCGTCCCGGCCCGCGGTCCTGCAAGAGAGGCGAAATGTCCCGCTCGCGTCTGTTCCCCATCCTGGCCCTCGCCGGAGCCTGTCTGCTTCCCAGGCCGGCCCTCGCGCATCCCGGCTCCGGCATCGTTGTGGACCGGCTCGGCCAGGTCTACTTCGTGGACATGGTCTCCGGGATATGGAAACTCGAGGCGCACGGCGCGCTCAGTCACCTGCCCGGACCCGCGTTCCACTGGATGACTCTGGATGCGACCGGGCGCTTCGCCGGCGTTGCGCTGCCCTCCGGACCGGGCTGGGAGTTCGCCCTGATCGGCAGCAATCCCACCCTGCTGCTCGCCAGCGACTTCCCGCTCGCGCTGGGGCGCGACGGCAAGCTCTATTTTCCCTCGCAAGGCGGGACGCCATTGCAGCTCCGGAGTTTCTCGCCCTCGGGACAAGCCGGTGTCCTGGCCACCCTCCCCGTGACGACCTCAGGCGGGCCGCTGCGCTGGCTGAATGGACTCGCCGCCGCTCCGGACGGCTCCTTCTACTACAGCGAAGACGACGCCATCCGCCGGGTCGGCAGCGATGGGCGGGTAGCCACGGTCGCGGAGCGTGTCTCGCCCAAGGGCTGCGCGCCACATAACCCGCTGCTGCGTGGCCTGGACGTGGACGCCGGCGGCAATATCTACGTGGCGGACACCGGCTGCGGCAACGTGCTCAAGCTCACGCCCGCGGGAGTCGTCACCATCCTGCCGCAGGTCCCCCGCCCCTGGTTCGCCACCGGTGTCGCCCTCTCTGGCAAGGATCTATACGTGCTCGAATTCGAGAACCCGGACACCGATGACCGGCACGCGATGCTGCCGCGCATCAGGAAGATCGCCCCCGATGGGACCACCAGCGTCGTCGCGACGGTGACCCGCCACTGAGCCGCTGTTCCCGCTCCGCCGCGTCAGGACCGGACCGGGGCCCGTAGCAGGCGGATTGCCCAGAGGCACAAGGCGGTGGAGGCGACGGTGATGCCGATGTACCAGGGATCCCTGAGTATCGGCGAGCCTTCGTCGATGAAACGCCAGACATGTACCGCGGTGAGGAGACCAAAGAGCACGCTGGTGGTCATCACGTAGGCCTTCATGGGTACCTCCGCTGGGAGGGTCTTTGCCCGCTTGAGCTGTTGAAGATAGCTTGCGGCAATATGATCGCTGGGCATCCCCAACCCATTTTTCTGGACCCGCTCATGATTCCCGCTCGAAGCGTCAGGGCATCCCTTCTCGCCATCCTGCTCGTCGCGTCCACCGGTTCGGGCGATCGCGGGGCGAGCCTCGCGCCGGCGCGCTATCTGTACGTGTGGGCGGGCACCGGCAACGACTCCACCAGCGGGTTGGACATGATGACGGTGCTCGATGCCAACCCGACGAGCCCCAATTACGGGAAGGTGCTCGCCGCGCTCACCGTGGACTCGAGCGGGCGGATGCCGCACCACACCGAGTTCGTCCTGCCGGCGAACGGGCCGCTGTTCGCCAACGACTTCAGCGGCGATAAATCGTTCCTCGTGGATTTCAGCACGCCGGAATCACCGCGGCTTGCTGGGCGGCTGGCGCTCGTGCCCAACGGCCGCCGGTTGCACTCGTTCGCGCGTTTATCGAACGGGCATGTGCTGGCGACGGTGCAGTTCGGCGACAACTCCGTCCCGGGAGAACCAGGCGGCCTAGCCGAGTTCGACGCGCAGGGAACGCTGGTGCGGACCGGATGGTCACGCGATTCCACCTTTCCCGGAGCGAGGATTCGTACCTACGCGCTCGCCGTGATTCAGAACGTCGACCGGGTCGTGACCACGAGCTCGCCGATGAACAGCGAGCAGACCGCGCATGTGATCCAGGTCTGGCGGCTGTCCGATCTCACCCTTCTCAAGACGCTGTCCGTGCCCGCAGTCCCCGGCGACTCGGCGCACATGTACCCGTTCGAGGTGCGCGCGCTGGATGACGGCAGCGTGATGTTGAACAGCTACTACTGCGGCTTCTTTCGCATTTCGAGTCTCGCCGGGACTCCGCGAATTGATCGCGTCATGGCGCTGCCGCTTCCGGCGAACACCGGATGCTCGGTGCCGGTGGTCGCCGGGCGTTTCATGGTGATGCCGATCGCCTACGCGCACCGGTTTGCCACTATCGACATCGCTGACCCGGCTCATCCCCGGGAAGTGGCCTCGTTTCCCACCGACTCGACGTTTTTCCCGCACTGGGCCTCCGCCGATCCGGGGAGCGATCGTCTGGTCTTCACCGATCAAGGCGATGGCCTCCCGATGGTGAAAGTTGCGCACCTCGACCGGTCGACCGGCCGCCTGTCATGGGATAGGGCCTTCGCGGATCCTGGCGCGATGTCGCCGGGGGTGAGCTACCATCGCGAGGCCTGGCCGAATGGAGTGAGAGGCATGGCAATGCCGCACGGGGCGGTGTTCGTTCCTTAGCAACGCCGAGGACCCCATGCGAGTCGGCTGCGTCCACCCTATTCGGCGCTGGCTGAGCTGCCTGACGCTCCTCGCCGGTGCGCTCGACGCCCAGATCCCCCTCCCGGAGCACCCACGTCCCGATTTCCAGCGCGCCGAGTGGCTGAACCTGAATGGCCGCTGGCATTTTGCGTTTGACCCGGGCAACCAGGGTGCCCGGTCCGGCTGGAGCCGCGGTGCCCTGCCGGGGAGTCGCGAGATTCTCGTGCCCTTCTCGTGGGGTGCACCGCTCTCCGGTGTGCCTGACAGCGCCGACATCGGCTGGTACGCGCGCTCGATCATTGTCCCTGAATCGTGGCGCGGTGGGCGCGTCTTCCTGGTGTTCGGAGCTTCCGATTGGCGCACCACGGTGTGGCTCGATGGTCACCTGCTGGGCGAGCACCAGGGCGGCTACACTCCGTTCGGCTTCGAGCTGACGTCCTCCCCGCGCACCCGCCGACCGCAGCGGCTCGTCGTGCGCGTCGATGACACGGCGCATCCCTTCAAGCTCGAGGGCAAGCAGGGTTACGGGAAAGCGCGCGGGATGTGGCAGACGGTGTACCTCGAGGCCCGCGGGGCGGACCCGCTCGAGTCCGTGCACTTCACGCCGCGGCCCGACCTCGCCGGAGTGAGCGTCGACGTGCGTCTGCTCGACCCCGCGCCACGCGACCTCACCCTGCGCCTGACCTTTACCAACCGCGACAGCCAACCGGTCGTCACCCGGCGCATCGAGCGCGGCGCCACGACGGCGCACCTCGATGTCCCGCTCCCGAATGCGCGACGCTGGTCGCTCGATGACCCCTTCCTGCATGAGGTCACGGTGAGTGTCGGAGGCAACGGGATCAGGGAGGACGCAGTGCACACCTATTTCGGGCTGCGCACGGTTTCGGTGGTAGATCTCCCTGGCACCTCCTATCCCTACGTCGCCCTCAACGGCAGCCCGGTCTTCCTCCAGCTTGCGCTCGATCAGGCCTACCATCCGGAGGGCTATTACACCTTTCCCACCGATAGCGTGCTGCGCGAGGAGATCCTGCGGGCACGCCAGATCGGGCTCAACGGCCTGCGCGAGCACATCAAGATCGAGACGCCGCGCAAGTTGTACTGGGCCGACCGGCTGGGGGTGCTCATCATGGCCGACGTGCCGAACTGGTGGGGACCACCGGATTCTGCCGCCTTCCGCGAGCACGAGACTGCGCTGCGCGGCATGCTGGAGCGCGACTACAACCATCCTGCGGTCTTCTCCTGGGTGTTGTTCAACGAGACCTGGGGCCTCACCACCGAGGCGGACGGACACGCGCGTTACTTGCCGGAGACCGAGCGCAAGGTGGCGAGCCTCTATCGCCTGGCCAAATCCCTGGATTCCACGCGCCTCGTGGAAGACAACTCGGTATGCTGCCGGCGCGGCCACACCGAGACCGACCTCAACTCCTGGCACGAGTATCTCCCCGGCTGGCGCTGGGAGTCGCACGTCCAGCGCCTCAGCGACAGCACCTTTCCCGGGTCGCAGTGGAATTTCGAGTCACCCTGGCGCCAGGCGCGCCAGCCGATGCTGAACTCGGAGTTCGGGAATGTCTGGGGCTATCAGGGGAGCACCGGCGACGTGGATTGGAGCTGGGATTATCATCGCGCTATCGACGCGTTTCGCCGCCACCCCAAGCTCGCCGGCTGGCTGTACACCGAGCATCACGACGTCATCAACGAATGGAACGGCTACTGGCGTTTCGACCGGACCCGCAAGGAGACCGGCTTCGGCGAGCTGGTTGACGGCATGACGCTGCGCGATCTCCACTCGCCGCTCTATATCGCGGTGGGCGAGCCCGAGCTGAGCCGCTCGGCCCATCCTGGAGAGCGGGTCGAGGTGCCGCTTTACGCTTCCTTCCTTACCGGCAGCTCGGCTTTCGGCGACTCTCTCACCCTCGTCGCCGAGCTGCGCGGGTGGAACGCGCTCGGCGAGGAGCGAACCTACAACTCGCAGACCAGGCGGGTGCCCTATCGTCCCTGGCTGTCCCAGGCCTTGGCGCCGCTCGCGCTCACGCTGCCGGACGAGGCTGCGGTGGCGGTGCTCGCGGTTCGGCTGCAGGATGCATCGGGCGCCGTGCTGCAGCGCAACTTTACGACCTTCGTCATCGAGGCCGAGGCTCCTGCGACCGCAACACTCAGCGGCGGCCGCCGGGTGCGGGTGGCCCATGTGCCGGCCACCGCCGTGCACGCTGGGCACTGGTCGCTCAAGCAGTGGACCGTGCTCGACGATCACAAGCTGAACGGAGCCGGCAGCGGCTTCTTCGAGTACGCCATTCCCTGGCCGGCTGGGCTCGACCCGAGCGACGTGACCGCGGCGACGTTTCTAGTCGAGGCCTCGGCGAAACGGCTCAATGGGAAAGACCGCGACACCACTGCCTCAAACCAGGGTGACTACATGCGGGGTGGCGGGTTTCACGACCGCAGTCGAAACCCCAACAGCTACCCGATGACCAGCGTGATCCCTTTCCCGAGTGCCGTCACCGTGCGAGTCAACGGCTACCTGGCCGGACGCTGGGAGCTGGGCGATGATCCCGCCGACTCGCGAGGCATCCTGAGTTGGCACGCGCAGCCTCACGACGGCCATCTCCATGAGGCTGGGTCATATGGCGAGCTGCTCCGGGTGCCGCTGCCTGCTCCGGCCATTGCCCAGGCGGCGCAAGCCGGCGAGGTAGTCATCCGGTTGGAGGTGGATGCAGCACTGCCGGGGGGACTCGCGATCTACGGAGCGCGCTTCGGCCGCTATCCGCTGGATCCCACCGTGCTATTCCTGCTCCGGTAGCCGGCCGGGATATCTGTCCGGTTACTCCCGCAGGGCGATCAGCGGATTCACCCGGGCAGCGCGCACCGCCGGCAGCAGGCACGCCACCAAGGCCACGGCGCCGAGCAGCAGTGCCACCGCGCCAATGGTGAGTGGGTCCCAGGTGGAAACCCCGTACACGAACCGTTCCACCAGCCGCCCCGCGGCAACAAACGCGGCGACCCCGATCCCGATGCCCAGCAGCGTGAGCAGCAGCCCGCGACTCACAATCATGCTAACCAACCCGCCGGGGGTGGCGCCGAGTGCGGCCCGCAGTCCGATCTCCCGCACCCGCTCCGCCACACTAGCGGCCATCACACCGTAGAGTCCACCCAGCGCCAGGACGACCGCGATCGCTGAGAACCCCCCGATCAGCGAGAGCGCGAGGCGCCGTGGCGCCACCACCCTCGCGATCACCTCACCCATCTCCTTCGCGCCGGACACCGCCACGCCCGGATCGACCCGCTTGGCGATCCGCGCGAGCACCGGCGCCAAGGTGCCCGGCGTCAGGCCGGCTTTCACCACCAAGGTGAGGTCGGACTCCTCGTACGCATTCTGGTCGAACGGGAGATACATCTGGTTCTCGACCTCGCCTTCCAGCGACAAATGGCGCACGTCGTCCACGATCCCCACGATCGTCCGCCAGGGGCCGTCCATTCCGCCGATCTTGATCCGCTTGCCGAGTGGATCGTCTTTCGCAAAGATGCGCGCCGCGCCAGACCGATTGAGCAGGATGACCGGGTCGGCTCCCGCGCGGTCCATCGCCGTGAGTCCGCGGCCGCGCAGCACTCGAATGCCCATCACCTCGAAGTAGGACGCGCTAACCGCGAACCGCTGCGCGCTGGGATCCAGCTCCGGGTTTTTCGCCGCCTTGTCCTCCCGATGCACGCCGGAGGCGTCAAAGTTGCCGCCCAGCGGCAGCTGGCTGACCACTGCGACGCGCTCCACGCCGGGGAGCGGCGTCGCTTCCTCGAGCAGCCGCCGGTAGTACTGGAGGACTGCACCAGTAGTGTCGTACTGCGGCCCCGACAGAGAGACCCGCATCGTGAGGACCCGGGCCGGCTCGAGGCCGGTCGGCACCCGCGAGCGTCTCGCGGAGGCTCCGGACCTGAAGCCCTGCGCCGGCGAGCAGCAGTACGGCCAGCGCGACCTCAGTCACCACGACGGCGTTGCGGAGTCGGTGGCGCACGCGGCCGAGCAGGGCGCGGCTACCGACCCGGATGTCCGACAGCGCTGATTCGCCCAGGGCAAGGAACGCCGGCAGCGTGCCGCCGATCACCGCGGAGAATGCCGTGAGAACGAGCCCGAGCCCGAGCACCGGCGGCGCCATGGCCGCTCCCCGCGCCAGCGTTTCCGGCACCTGCATCAGGCCGGGTAACAGGCGCGTGCCGAGCCATGCGGCGAGCATCCCCAGCGCTCCACCCGCGAAGGACAGCACCGCCGCTTCCAGGGAAACCAGGCGCACCAGCCGGCCGCGCGCCGCCCCCAGAGCCAGCCGGATCGCGAGGTCGGTTTGCCGCTCACCGGTGCGCCCCAGAAACAGATTCGCCACGTTGGCGCAGGCCAGCAGTAACAGCAACAAGACTGCAACGAACAATCCGAGCAGCGGCGGACGCACGTCGCCGGTCACTTCCTCGTGCAGCGTGGGGAGCCGCGCGCCCACCAGGGAGTACTGGTCGGGATAGCGCTCGCGCAATGTCCGCATGAAGGCATCGATCTCCTGAGTGGCCGCCGCGCGGGTCACTCCGGAACGCAGCCGCGCGACTGCCCGGAGGTGGTGGCAGGTCCGGCAGGCCCAGGGAAGGGAGGCCTCGTAGCCGAGCGGCGACCAGATCTCCGCCTGGGGCAGCAACAGGTCCTGGAAAGTCGCCGGCATCACGCCGGCGATCCGATAGGGCACACCGTTGATCAGAGTCGAGCCGCCGACCACGCTGCTGTCTCCGCCGAACTGCCGCCGCCACAGCGCATTGCTCAGCAGCACCACCCGCCGGGTATCGGGGTGGTCTTCTTCCCCGGTGAAGTCGCGGCCCATCGCGGGTCGCACGCCCAAGGTCGCGAAATACTCGTGCGAAACCCGGGCGCCGTTCAGACGCTCGGCCTGGTCGCCCGTCCGCACGGTTGGATTCCAGTAGGAGATCATGGCCAGGGACGCCAGGGAGTGAGTCTCCTTGCGGATGTCGGCGCCGGTGAGAAACCCGATGTTGTCCTTCTCGCCCGAGGGGCTCCGCTCCCACACCATCACTAGCCGATCGGAGTCGGGATAGGGCGGCCTGGCCAGCACTACCGGGTACACCACGCTGAACAGCGCACTGGTTGCCCCAATCCCGATCAGGAGCGTCAGCACCACCAGGGCGGAAAAGACCGGCGCCCGGCGCAGGCTCCGCAGCACAAAACGCAGGTCGGCCAGGAGGGACGTCATCGAAGAATCTCCTCGGGAGAAAGCCGGGCGGAACGGCGTCGGCCGCCAGGACAAACGCAGGATCGAGAACACCTGACGCCAGTACCAGAGCCGCGCCCTCACCCTGCCTTGTACGGCCAGCTGCAGGGCGTAGCCCTCGGCCAAGTCGCCCTTGATGAACTCGCGCTCCGCGCGCGGTACCCGGAGCGTGAGGCAGAGTCGCGCCAATCGCGGTGCGGCGGGAAAGTCGGTGGGCCCGCGCCGCGTCACGAAAGCCCCAGCGCGGGTGCCAGCCCCTGGCTCAGCGCGCGCAGCGCACGCAGGGCCTCGCGCACCGCCTCCCGGCCGGCCGGCTGCACCAGATAGAGCTTCTTGCGCCGGCCTCCCCGGGTGGGAGTTGGATCCCCGATGCGGGTCCGCACGAACCCCTTCTCTTCCAGCCGGGCCAGGGTGGAGTACACCGCCCCCAGAGACACCTCGCGCGAGGTGCGGGTCACGATCTCTTGCTGGACCGTCACCCCGTAGGCATCCTGTCCCAGACGGAGCAAGGCGAGCAGAACCAGTTGTTCGAGGTCGCCGAGCGTGGGCTTCATGGCACGATATCTCCGAGAATACAGAACAAATAGACGCGCCGGGCCCCCGGCGTCAAGCGCGCCACGCAATTACGGTGACTGAGCGAGCCCGATACTATTGCCGTCGGCGTCTTTGACGGACGCAATCAGCTTCCCGCCACCGACATCCTTGATCGCTCGCTGGGCTTGGGCGCCGGCGTCCAGGAGCGAGTGCAGACTCTGCGTGATGTCGTCGACTTGCCAGTAGCCGACCGGGCCCGTCATTCCTTCGTTGTGGCCGTTGGGATCGAGGCCTATTTCCTGGTCTCACTCGAAAG
>DASYPD010000516.1:0-1565 GCA_036007005.1 Gemmatimonadales bacterium | reverse complement strand
GGTTAGGCTCAGAATTGAAGACGCCGTGGCCGTGCCCCAGCCGGTGCGGATCAGACTGTTCAGCGGATTGGGACTGTCAGGCTCCTAGGGATGCTCCCCAGAAGTCCCTAGTGCTCCGCGTGCTCCAGCTCGGCGAGCTTGGCGCGGATCTTGTCGTCGGCCTTGCGTTGCGGAGGCTCGGCAGCGCGCGCCAGCAGATACTGCCGCCAGGCCCGGACCGCTCCGGCGGTATCGCCGAGTGCGAGCAGCATCCGTCCCTGCTCCCGCAGGGCCGGCAGCGGCATCACCCAGAGCACCTCGCGCGTCGCGGCCCGCGTCGCGGCCTGGGCAGCGCGAGGCCGGTCGCCAAGCTGCTCCCAAGCGCGGGCCGCCAGAACGTTGGACATCGCGCGCGCCTCTGCATTGTAGACCGGGCCCTGCTCGAGAATTCCGTCCAGCCGCTCCACCACGTCGCGCCGGGGACTCCGCAGGCTCGCGGCCACTCGAAGTCCGTCGGCGAACCAGTTGGGAATCGTTACATCGCCAGTGGTATCGCGCATGTGGCCGAGCGCATCGAAATAGCGGACGGCCGCATTTGAGGTGATGGTATCCCCGCGCCAGGCAGCCCATAACCCGAGGTAAAGAGCCGGCAGCAAGTGACTGTTGACTGGCAGCGTATCGCGGGCGGTGTGCCAATCGAAATTGCGCGCAAGACTCTGTACCGCCCGGCTTGCGGAAAGGCTATCACCGTCCGCGAACATCGCGGCGAGTATCGCCTCGGAATTGACGAAGGTGGGTGGTTCGGTCTCCAGCTCCCGAAGTCGCAGATCCATTCGTGCGGCGTCCGTCGGACGTCCTTGACCCCAATACATAGAGCGGGCGGCTCGCAGCACATTGCGGCGTTGGCTCAGGTCACCCGGGCGCGCGATCGCCCTCGCCATCGTGGAGTCACTGAGCTCCACCGCGCCCAGCTCATAAGCCTCATAGGAGGCGACCATGAGCAGCTCGGCGGTCGGCAGAGTATCGAGTCGCTTCCCCAGCCGGCGCACCGCCGCCGAGTCTCCGGTCGCCATTGCCCGCAACAGATCCACGTTGGGCAACTTCGGACCGAGCGAATCGAGGACGTGAACGTAGCGACCTCTATTACCGCGGTCCCAGGCGAGATCCGCGAGGTGCATCCACAGGTATTGAATGTTGGGATCGAGTGCCAGCGCGTGGCGAAACGCATTCTCCGCTCGCGCTGAGGACTCCTCCCATGAGAAGCCGAGTGCAGGCCCTGCGTGAAAGTATTGGTCACCCAGGAGGTACCAAGCTTCAGGCCGGTCTGCGATCTGCTCTACCAGCCGCTCTCTGACCTCGACAATCTCGCGCCCGGTCAGCCGGCGCCCCTCAAATTGCCTCGGTAACCAGATGTGCAGCAGGATGAGGTCCCGGGGGCCGAGGTGGTCACGGTGTCGGAAGGCGATCTCCAAGCCCTGGCTGGTTCCGAAGTTGGTCAGGCTCCAGTTTGCCGCCAGCTCCTGAGCCATGCCCGCGAGGGCGAACGTCGAATCAATGGAGAGCGCCCGGCCGAAGGCCGTGAACGC
>DASYPD010000515.1:0-8540 GCA_036007005.1 Gemmatimonadales bacterium | reverse complement strand
GGTGGGGCCTCCCCAGCGGCCCGGACCCTCCATGAATCCGGCGAGGATCAGCCTCGGCGAGGCGAGCCGACCGGCCGCGGCGCGATCGCGGTGCGACACGGCGACGTCGAGGTCGGCGGCGAGATCGCGGATGGTGGTGAGTCCAGTGGCGAGCTGGGCCACCGCGCCGAAGGACTGGCTGGTGTGAAACAGGTGGGTGTGCATGTCCCACATTCCCGGCAGCACGGTTTTTCCCGCGGCGTCGATCAGGGTGGCACCCGGCGGAACCGTGATGGAATCGCTGGGGCCGACGGCGGCGATGCGGTCGCCGCGGATCAGGACGGTGGTGCGGGGAAGCACGGCGCCATGCTCGCTGTCAAAGAGGTCTCCGTTCAGGATCGCGATGGCCGTGGCCGGCGGCGGGGCCACCCGCTGGGCAAGCCGCTCGCCCTCGGTGTCGCGATACTTGAGCTCGATCGCCCGCAGCGCCGGCAAGAGCTGCTGGCTCTCCGGACGCACCGTGATGAACCAGCCCAGCTCGCTCGCGACGAGCGTCCCCTCTTGGTCGAGCCACACACCGCTCGGCGGTCCTCCCTGGCCCCGGATCATGGCGAGCCGGAGGTGTCGGCGCCCTGCCGGAGTCCGCAGCGTGGTATCCGCGACGATCTCGAGCTTTGCCGTTCCGCCGGGTAGCACCTGTGCG
This sequence comes from Gemmatimonadales bacterium, assembly GCA_036007005.1. GTDB lineage: Bacteria > Gemmatimonadota > Gemmatimonadetes > Gemmatimonadales > GWC2-71-9 > JABFSM01. Next base: position 7,858 of record DASYPD010000515.1, on the reverse strand, counting down.
GTGCGATCGGGACGGGCGAGCAGGAAACGCGCGAGCAGGGCCTGATCGAAGGGCGTGAAGCTGCGCAGCCGGTAGAAGCTGCCCGGACCGAGAGGCGAGCTGCGCGTCGAGTCTCCCAGTTGCCAGCGCACCGAGTCGCCCGCGACTTCGAAGCGATCCAGGGGCTTTCCGTGCGCGAGCGTGTCCGGGCCGTACAGCGACAGCGACCAGGTTTCCCCGCCGAGCACCGCGCCGTTTCGAATGAGATAGCGGGTTTCGCTGCGAGGCCCGCGATTGCGGTCGACATGATGGTATTGGACGATCACGGAATCGCCGCGCGTGATCACGCGCATCGCGCCGGCCGGGCGGCCGTGATTGAGGACGAGGTACGAACTGGTGTCCGGGCCGAGCACCGGCAAGGCCAAACCGGCGCCGGCAGCGGATAACAGTAGGGCAATTCCAAGCATCTGAGGGGCCCGCCGAGCTCGCGCTCGAGTTGGTAGTGGCAGCCGAGGGTGGCTTGCAGCCAAAAGTAGTGCCGCAGGCGCTCTCCCCAAGGGTTCCTCCGCGCCGTCGGTCAGGCGAGATTCCAGGGACGGAGGATAGGCCGGATGCGGCTGAGACTGATTTCCGATATCGCGGATTGGATCGCCAGGCACTGATCAGGGCTTGAGCAGCCGCATCACCTCGCGGTGCGCCAGCACGACATCGGGCACCGCCTGCAGCGCCTCATGGTACTGCCGGCCAAACTCCTCGCCTTCCTCGGTCGGCTTCAAGAGCGTGCGACCCTGCTCGAGCAGCGCCTCGATCGCGGCTGCGGTGGCCGGCTCCTTGGCGTCGAACAGCTCGTCGATCTGGACGACCAGGGCGGAGAGCGGGCGCAGCCAGGCGAACCAGGAGTCGTGCAGCACGAGCTGGAGGAATTCCCCAGGCCCCCGGATCCCGCCCTGGACGCGCTCATACCTAACCCGCTCCGCTTCAAGCAGCACCTTGTGCAGCTCGAGCAGCGCGTGCCGCACGGCACGCAGCCGGTCCTCAGACAAGGACGGTCCTGCCGGTAAGAAGCGACATGAGCCTCCTGTGCAGTGCGGGCGGGCTACCCCGTCAAGATACCTCGGACGCCGGCACCAGGAGGCAGTCGGCGGTCATTGACCGGGAGGAAACGAGCTCGGTGCAGGCGCGTCGTTAGATTACAGGCTGCTCGACACGGTCAACGCAACAGCGGACCGGCCCGTACGGTCCCGGAGCCGGTCCCCCCTTCCAGCTGGAATCACGGAGTATTGATCATGCGGACGCACGCAGCAAACCTCATGCGGGCTTTGGCCCTCGGAATTGCGTTTATCCCACTTATCGCTCACCGCTCACCGCTCGCCGCTCAGTCCCGCGCCTTCACCCCGAACGACTGGTATCGCGTCACGACGGTGAGCGCTCCGGCCGTCTCGCCCGATGGCAGGCAGGTGGCCTTCACGGTGACGACGGCGGTGGCGGCGGAGAATAAGAGGCACTCTGAGGTGTGGCTGGTCGGTGTGAGTGGCAGTGACCCGCTCCGGATGACCTCGCCCGGCGTCGAGAGCTCTACCCCGCGCTGGTCGCCCGATGGGAAGCTGTTGCTCTTCAACTCCACGCGGCCGGGCGGCAAGGGGCGCACCTGGGCCCTGCATATGGATCAGCCGGGCGGCGAAGCGTTCGAGGTGGACAGCCTCCCGGCAGGTTCGAGCCCGCGCGATGGCCGCTTCATCGTCTGGTCCGAGGGTGACACGACGCGGGCGGCGCAAGACAGCACGCGGCGCGATCCCTTCGCGCGGATGCAGGCGCTGGCGCGGCCGCCCTTCGGCGCGATCACGAGTCCGGTGGATCCGGCGCGCTTCGACGGCCGCCACCTCACCGAAATGCAGTACAAGGGCAACGGCATCGGATTCATCGCGGGGCCGCGCGAGGCGCGCAGTTACCACGCCATTCAGATCTGGATGCGCCCGACCGGTGGCGGGCCCAAGAAACAGCTGACTAACGACGTCTATTCGCACCAGAACGTGACCGTCTCGCCCGACGGGCAGTGGATTGCCTTTGTTGCCGACTCGCGCCTCCGCCCGGATTCGACGGTCCGCGCCGAGCGCGATTCGCTGGGCAAGCTGCCTTATGACGCCAAACGGGACGAAGCGGCGCGCAACGACGTCGATATCTTCGTCATCCCGGCGGCCGGAGGTACTCCGCGCCGGGTCACGACGGCGAATGGCAACGAGGGCCAGCTCACCTGGTCGCCCGACAGCCGCCGGATCGCGTTCGTGGCGAGCCCGCTCCGCGCCTCCTCGCAGCGGATTTATCTCGTCGACGCCGCGGGTGGCGATCCCGAGAACGTGCTGGGCGACTGGCAGTACGAGCCGGAGCAGCTCGCCTGGCTGCCCGAGGGGCGGATCTCCTTCAGCGCCTCGATTGGCGGGCGCACGGCGCTCTTCCTGCTGGATCCGGCAACCAAGAAGCCTGCCGAAATCTTGAGCGGGCGACGTCGCTTGTCCGGGTTCGACTGGGATGCCGCCGGTAAGACCGTCGCTTACGTGTCCACCAGCCTCACCAAGCCGACCGAGCTCTATCTGGCGGCCGCGGACGGCCAGGGCGAGCGGCAGCTCAGCCACTTCAACGACAAGCTCAACGCCGAGATCGCCTGGTCGGACGCCGAGCGCTTCACCTTCAAGTCGGTGGGTGGGCTCGAGATCGAGGGCTGGCTGATGAAGCCGTACGGCTGGGTCGCGGGCAAGAAGTATCCGCTGACCCTCTATATCCACGGCGGGCCGCACTCGGCCTACGGTGAGAACTGGTTCGACGAGTTCCAGAACCTGGCCGGCGCCGGCATGTGGGTGCTCTTCACTAACCCGCGCGGCTCCAGCGGCTACGGCGCACCCTTCACCTTCTCGACCCGCGGGCGCTGGGGCGGGGAAGACTATCAGGACCTGATGAAGGCGGTGGACCTCGCGGCGCGGCGTCCCGATGTCGATTCCACCCGGATGGGAGTGACCGGGGGCAGCTACGGCGGCTTCATGACCGCGTGGGTCACCACCAAGACCACGCGCTTCAAGGCGGCGCAAACCGACCGGATGATCAGCGAGTGGACCTTCTGGTACGGCGCCTCCGATGCGCAGGGCCTCACCGAATTCGAGTTCTACGGCAAGCCGTGGGAGAATCAACCGATCTACGATTCGCTCTCCCCGATCCGCCACGTCAACAAGGTCAAGACGCCGACGCTGATGGTGCAGTCGGAAGAGGACTACCGCACGCCGATGGGCAACGCCGAGCTCTGGTACATGGCGCTCAAGAAACAGGGCGTGCCGGTGGAGCTGGTCCGTTATCCGCGGAGCAATCATGATTTGTCGCGGACCGGGGAGCCCTGGCTGCTGGTAGACCGGCTGGGGCGGCTCAGACAGTGGTTTGGGTACTGGCTGAAAGACGAGAAGCCGGCGGGAACCGTGGTGAGCGGTGAGCGGTGAGCGGTGAGCGGTAAGCGGGAACTGCCGTTCGGAAGAGTTACTCTAGGGAGGCGTAGAAAATGATGGCTCGTCGGTGGATTCGCACCTTCATGCTTGCGGTGGGGTTGTTCCCGCTCACCGCTCACCGCTCACCGCTTACCGCGCAAGGGCGCCCGCCATCGAACCGTGCTCCGGACCCGCCCCGCTTCCGTTTCATGGGTCCGGCGAGCGGCGGGCGGATCGCGGCGGTGGCCGGCGTGCCGGGCGATTCGCTCACCCTCTATTTCGGCTCGGCCTCGGGCGGAGTGTGGAAGTCCACCGACGGCGGCCAAACGACCACGCCGGTCTTCGACGCCCAGCCGGTGCAGGCGATCGGCGCGCTCGCCGTGGCGCCATCGGATCCTAAGATCGTCTGGGCGGGCACCGGTGAGGCGTGGGCGATTCGCGACGCGGACGTGATGGGGGACGGGGTCTACAAGTCCACCGATGCGGGTACCACCTGGACCAACATGGGACTCCGGGAAACCGGCAGGATCGGGCGAATCATCCTCCATCCCGGCAACCCGGACATCGTGTACGTCTGCGCGCTGGGGCGCGCCACAGGGCCGCAGCAGGAGCGCGGGGTCTATCGCACCCAGGACGGCGGGAAGAGCTGGGAGCGGGTGCTGTTCGTCGACCCTAACACGGGGTGCTCCGGCCTCACCATGGATGCCAAGGATCCCAACGTGCTCTTCGCCGGCATGTGGGACATGGTGATGCATACCTGGGCCATGTTCAGTGGCGGCCCGGGCAGCTCGCTTCACGTCAGCCGGGACGGCGGCACCACCTGGACCCGGCTCAGCGACCCTGGGCTGCCCAAGTCGCCGGTCGGCAAGATCGACGTCGCGATCGCGCCATCTAACTCCTCGCGCGTGTACGCCCTGATCCAGACGCCCAACCAGGGCTCGCTCTGGCGCTCGGATGACGGCGGCGCCACCTGGAGAGTGGCGAGCTGGGACCGCTCCTTGATCGGCCGAGCGGGTTATTACATCCGTCTGGCGGTGAACCCCGCCAATGCGGACGAGGTGCTGGTGGCCAATAGCAGCTTCCACCGCTCGCTGGACGGCGGGCTCACCTTTCCGATCCCGAGCCCTGGTGGTGGCGGGGGTGGTGGAGGCGGTGGCTGTGGCGACTGCCACGACATCTGGATGGATGCCAAGAATCCCAACCGCTGGGCAGTGACAGGCGACGGCGGCGCGGGCATCACCCTGAACCACGGGCGGACTTTCAGCAGTGTGACCTTGCCCAACGGCCAGATGTACCATGTGGCGGTGGACAACCGGGTGCCCTACTGGATGTACAGCAACCGGCAGGACAACGGGACCATGCGCGGGCCCAGCACCGTGCCGGAGACCTCGCCCAATCGCGCGCCGCCTGCCGCGCCGCGTGGCGGCCAGCCGGACAGCCTCGTGGGGCGAGACAGCATGCTGGCGGCCAACCGGGCGCGGCCGGATTCCGGTCGCGCGAGGAGTGATACGACTGCGGGCGGCGGTGAAGTCGGCGGCTTCGGCTTCGGCGGCGGGTCCACCTGGGACCACGGGATCGGCGGCTGCGAATCGGGCTTCACCCTTCCCGATCCCGCCGATTATCACGTCGTGTGGGCCACCTGCTACGGCAACAAAGTAACCCGCTACGACGACCGGACCGGCCTGGCCCGCTCGGTGAGTCCCTGGATGCACACGCTCGACTCGCCGCCGGACGCAATCAAGTACCGCTGTCACTGGACCGCGCCGCTTGCGATCGATCCTTTCGATCACAATGCGGTCTACTACGGCTGCCAGGTGATCTTCAAGACCGTGAACGGCGGACAGAGCTGGAGCGTGCTCAGCCCCGACCTCTCGACCCGCGATCGCTCCCGGATTGTCTCCTCCGGCGGGGTGGTCGGCGACAACCTCGGCCAATTCTACGGCGAAGTAGTGTTCGCGATCGCACCGTCCGAGATCCAGAAAGGGCTGCTCTGGGCGGGCACCAACGACGGCAAGCTCTGGTACACCCGCGACGGCGGCCTGCATTGGCAGGACGTGGGCGCGAACGTCGGGATGCCGGCCTGGGGCACCATCCGGAAGATCGAGCCCTCGCACTTCGATCCCGGCACGGCCTACGTGGCGGTGGACTATCACCTGATGGACGACCGCAAGCCGTACCTCTACAAGACGACCGACTTCGGCAAGAGCTGGACGCGGCTGAGCGACGCGCTGCCGCAGGACCATCCGCTCGATTACGCGATGGCGATTGCCGAGAACCCCAACCGCAAGGGCATGCTCTTCGCGGGGACCGGCCACGGCTTCTACTACTCCCTGGACGACGGCAAGCGCTGGGTCCAGTTCAAGGACGGCCTGCCGGCCGCCCCGGTGAGCTGGATCGCGACGCCCAAGCTGCCGCACGATGTGGTGGTCTCGACCTATGGCCGCGGGTTATTCCTGCTCCGCGACATCAGCATGCTGGAGCAGCAGGACAAGCTCATCGCCGACGCGCCGCTGCAGCTCTACGCGCCCCGACCGGCATTCCGCGAAGCGCGGAGTGGTAGCGTGGACGTCAACTTCAATCTGAAAGCCGCGCCCAAGGATTCGGTCAAAGTCGAGGTGCTCGATGCCGCCGGCGCTGTCATCCGCACCATGCGCGCCACGGGGCGGGTTGGGCTCAACCGGGTCACCTGGGACCTGCGCTACGACGGCCCCAAGCAGGTCGAGCTCAGGACGACGCCGCCCGATAACCCGCGGATCTGGGACGAGCCGCGCTACAAGGGCAAGACGACCCGCGCCATCAGCCACTGGGGCATCCAGGGTCCCCAGCGCGCCGGCCCCCTGGTGCTGGCGGGCAAGTACAGCGTACGAGTCACCGCCGGTGAGCAGACCGCATCGCAACCGGTGACCGTCCTGCGCGATCCCGATATCACGACGAGCGAGCTCGACCTCGCGGCATCGCTGCGAACCCAGCTCAGGATCCGCGACGCCATCAACGCCACGGCCGAGATCGTGAACCGCGTCGAGGTGATGCGGAAGCAGATCGAGGACCAGCTCAAGACCCAGGCGGGTCAGGACGGCACCGGCGAGGCGCTCCGCGCGCTCGATCAGAAGATGCTCGACGTGGAGCTGCGGCTGGTGTCGCGCACCGAGCTGCACAGCGACGACAAGTGGTTCGTGGAGCCCTACAAAGTCTATCTGAACCTGGTGTGGCTGCTGGGCGAGGTCGGTACCGGCGCGGGCGATGTGGCAGGCGGCGCGGAGTTCCGGCCCACCGACGCGGAGCTCGCCACGCTGGCGGAGCAGGAGAAACAGCTCGCCGCGGCGAAGGCGCAGTTCGAGGTGCTGCTGACCACCGTGGTGCCCGCCTTCAATCAGCAGATGACGGGCAAGCTCGCGCCGATTGCGGAGAAACAGACGCCATGAGCGCCGAGCGGGAAGTCACGCACTATCGCTGGGAAGCGATGCCGCGCGAGCGGGTCCACGACCTGCTCGACCGGCGGCTGATCTGCGGCGACCGGATGATGCTGGCGCACGTCTACCTCAAGAAGGGCTGCATCGTACCGAAGCATTCCCACGAGAACGAGCAGCTCACCTACGTTGTCGAAGGTTGCCTCCGCTTCTGGATCGGCGAGGATCAGCAACAGGTCGTCGACGTGCACGCCGGCGAAGTGCTGCACCTGCCGAGTCTGGTGCCGCACAAGGCGGAGGCACTGGAGGAGACGCTGGACGTGGACGTCTTCTCCCCGCCGCGCCAGGATTGGCTCGACAAGACCGACGACTACCTGCGCAAATAGATGGAGCTCGGCCTCGAGGGCAGGGTCGCGCTGCTCGCGGCGTCGAGCAAGGGGCTCGGCAGGGCGGTGGCGGAGGAGCTGGCGGGGGAGGGCGTGTCGCTGGTGCTCTGTGCGCGAGGCGAGGCAGCGTTGCGCGACACGGCGGATGCGATTACGAAGGGATACGACGTGCCGGTGCTGGCGGTGCCGGCGGATGTTGGCAAGTCGGGAGAAGCGGAGCGGGTGGTCCGCGAGGGCATCGCGAAGTTCGGACAGATCGATATTCTCCTCACCAACAGCGGCGGCCCGCCGGCGGGGCCCTTCGAATCGCTAACCCGCGAGGCCTGGACCAGCGCCACGGCGCTGGTGCTTTCCAGCGTCGTCGCGTTCTGTCAGGCGGTGGTGCCGGGGATGAAGGAGCGGCGCTGGGGCCGGATCCTCAACGTGTGCTCGATTGCCGCCAAGCAGCCGGTGGACAATCTGATGCTCTCCAACAGCATTCGCGCGGCGGTGATCGGCTTTGCGCGAACGCTCGCCAACGAGGTCGCTCCCTTCGGCATTACGGTGAACAATCTGCTGCCGGGCTTCACCCGCACCGACCGCATGGTGGAGCTGGCCGAGCTGACGGCGCAAAAGGAAGGAA
>DASYPD010000514.1:0-3246 GCA_036007005.1 Gemmatimonadales bacterium | reverse complement strand
AATCCCTACAGCGATCCGGCGCATGCCGGCTACCAGGCCATTCAGTCCAAGGTCGCCATTGGTTCGGGTGGCCTGTTCGGCAATGGCTTCCTGAACGGTCCGCAGAAGCGACTCGCCTTCTTGCCGGAGCAATACACGGATTTCATCTTTGCCGTCGTGGGCGAGGAACTTGGCTTCCTCGGAGTGCTCAGCGCGCTCGGGCTCTTCTTTTTTCTCTTCCTGGTGCTGCTCAGGATTGCCCGCCGGGCCACCGATCCCTTCTCGAGCCTGGTGGTGTTTGGCGTCCTCGGGTTGTTTTTTACCCATCTGTTCGAGAACGTCGGGATGACGATCAACGTCATGCCGATCACCGGAATCCCGCTCCCATTTTTTTCATACGGCGGCTCCTTTGTCCTCGCCACGGGGCTCGCCATCGGCTTGGCCCTGCGGGTGGCGTGGGACTCGAGATTCAGCGGCTATGCTGATGTCTGACAATGACTTACCTGTCAAGGTCTGGCGAGGTGCGAGGGATTGCGCCAGATTGCTCCCTGGGAGTCGGACGTCTGGTCGGATATTGGCTACCTCTCAGTCTCTCACCCCGAGATTATGGCCGTGATGGCGTGGTTCAAGAAGGAGCGTAAACCCAGGATTTCCCAGCGCACCCGGCTGGAGATTCCCAAGGACGCCTGGGAGCGCTGCGAGAGCTGCGGCCATGTCGATATCCGCGAGCGCTTCGAGAAGGCTCTCAATGTCTGCTCCGAGTGCGGGCATCACCGTCGTTTCAGCGCCGAGGAGTACATCGAGCTACTGACCGACCCAGGAACCTGGCGGGAGTTCTATGCCAATTTGCGGTCGCAGGATCCTCTTGGCTTTGAGAGCTATTCCGACCGCTTGGCGGCCGCCGAGAAAAAGGCGGGTACCTCCGAGGCGATCTATACCGGTTTCGGCCGGCTCGACGGGCTGCCGTATCACCTTGGCGCGATGAACTTCGTCTTCATGGGCGGGTCCATGGGCTCGGTGGTGGGCGAAAAAGTAGCCCGGCTGGCGCGCCGCTCCGCCGACAAGCGACTCCCCCTCGTGCTGGTCTGTACCTCGGGCGGGGCTCGCATGCAGGAAGGCGTTCTCTCGCTCATGCAGATGGCCAAGACGTCCGCGGCGATCGGCGAGCTCAAGCTGGCAGCCATTCCCTATGTCAGCATTCTCACCAATCCCACCACTGGGGGAGTCTCCGCCTCCTTCGCGATGCAGGGCGATGTGGTCCTCGCCGAGCCGGGTGCCGTGATCGGCTTCGCGGGGCAGCGGGTGATCAAGCAGACTATCGGGCAGGATCTGCCGGAAGGCTTCCAGACCGCCGAGTTTCTGCTCGATCACGGCCAGATCGATGAGGTGGTGCCGCGCGGTGCGCTCCGGGAGACGACGGCGCGCCTGATTCGCCACATGCTCGGCGCCGCGGCGACGGCTCCAGTACCTGCCCCCGCAACCACGCAGTCGATGGTACAGGCAACGACCTAGCCATTGCGAGGGCGCGCAGCGCCCGTGGCGATCTGGCAGCCAGATTGCTTCGGGCCTTTAGCCCTCGCAATGACAGTGGGCCGTTAGCCGTTCCCGTTGTCAGCCGCCGTGTCGCTCTCTTACGCCGACGCCCTCGCCTACCTTTACCCTCGCGTCACCCAGATCAAGTTCGGACTCGACAGCACGCGCGCTCTGCTCGGCGAGCTGGGCGATCCGCATCTGGTGATGCCGGTGGTGCACATCGGGGGAACCAACGGCAAGGGCAGCGTGACGGCCCTCGTGGCCGGCGGGTTACAGGCGGCCGGATGGCGCGTGGGTACCTACACCTCTCCTCACCTGGTCTCGTTTCGAGAGCGGGTGACGGTGGCCGGGGTGCCCATCGGCGAAGCAGCGGCGGCGATGTGGATCGAGCGGCTGCAGCCTCTCGCGGATCGGCTAGGTGCTACATTCTTCGAAACCACAACCGCGGTGGCGTTTGCGGACCTCGCCGCGCGGGGGGCCGAGCTTGCGGTGATCGAGGTGGGCCTCGGTGGGCGGCTCGACAGCACCAATGTCGTCCGGCCGCTGGCCAGCGTAGTCACCAAGATTGAGAAGGACCATCAGAAGTACCTCGGCGACAGCCTCGAGGCGATCGCCCGGGAAAAGGCCTGGATCGCCAAGCCCGGCGCGCCGTTCGTCGTGGGGGAAGGCCGTCCGGAGATTATCGCAGTGCTGCACGAGGAGGCTCGCAACGCTGTCCGGGCACTCGACCCCGCGGCGGAGCTGGATATGCGCGTGGTTCCGTCCGGAGAGGAATACGACGGACCGCTACTGCTCGCTGGGCGGCACCAGCGCCGGAACGCCGCGGTGGCTCGCGCGGTCCTCGAGGCGTTGCCGGTTCCTTATCGGCCCACGCCGGAAGCTATCCGGGATGGCTTTGGGTCGGTTCGCGTGCCGGGCCGCTTCGATGCGCGAGGCAAATGGCTCTTCGATGTGGCCCATAATCCTGACGGTATCGCGGCGCTGTGCCGCGCCCTCGAGGAGCTCGGGCCTCCGAGGCCGCTCCATGCTCTGGTATCGATTCTCGGCGAGAAAGCGTGGCCGGAGATGCTGGTGCGGCTCGATCAGGTCGTGGACCGCGGAGTGCTCACCGTCACGCCGAGCGCGGAGGGACGCCGCTGGGACCTCGACTGGCTGCGACAATGGTTGCGGGACCCGGCGCGCCCCCCCGCGCGGGCGAGTTGGCAGCTGGTCCCCGATTTTGGGCGCGCGTTGGAGCAGGTCCAGCAGGGCGCGGCCACCGTTCTGGTGACCGGATCGTTTCACACCGTGGGTGATGTGATGCAGGTGCTGGGATTTTCTCCCGTGTGAGCAGTGCGAGGAGTGCTATGGCGAGACGCTTAGTGGCAGTGGCCATGGCGGTGGGGGTGACAGTGACAGCCACCTGCACGGGTGGAATTCCGAGTGGCACGGCTGCCACCCGGGATAGCGCGGGTATCCGAATCGTTGAGAACAACGGACCGGCCTGGGAAAGCGGGAAGGGCTGGAGCGTCGTCGATACTCCCTTGGTGGACGTCGGGGGCCGGGCCGGCGAGCCCGCGTATGAGCTCGATCAGGTCCGTGGGCCGGTGGTCCTGAGCGACGGCCGTCTGGCGATCGCGAACGGAGCAAGCAGCGAAATCCGGTTCTACGACGCAGGCGGGAAGCACCTCGCGTCGGCAGGGCGCGCGGGCACGGGACCGGGCGAGTACCAGAACATCGTCGGGATCTGGGCGG
>DASYPD010000513.1:0-6328 GCA_036007005.1 Gemmatimonadales bacterium | reverse complement strand
TAACCCGCCGAGCGAGCCGCCCAGATGGAACCACCAGTTGTTGGGCAGGTTGACATGGACGTTGGTATTGACCCAGCGGTCCAGCGGCAATCCGGCCACGGTCCATTGCAGCTCTTCATTCACGTTCCAGTACAAGTGGCGGAAGAAGGGCCCCGGCTTGTTGAACTGCAGGGAGCCCCAGGTGGCCTGGCTCTGCCAATCGGCGCGCCGCAGGAAGCCAAGGTCGTTGGCCTCGAATCCGGGAGAGATCCGCTGGTAGCTGGTCTCGAAGCGCAGCAGTCCCCCGCCGAGCTTGGCGAACCTGAGCTGCTCGGCGTTGCCGGCGAGCGAGGTGCGGGTAGGGTCGTAGTCGAGCTCCCCGTCCGGCCGCTGGTAGTAGTGCACCGAGCTCCGCTGGGTTGCATCCACGGCCGCGGCGTTCCCGCCGACCCGCGAGCCCGTTACGCTCGCGTTGAACTGGTAGCGGCCCCGGGAGAAGCGATGCCGGAGGTCGACGCCCCCGACGAGAGCACTGGAGCGCAGGTTGTCACGGCTCCATTGATCGAGTGAGCGTTCGACCATCGTGCCGATGACCCCGATCCCGGTTTCCCCGCGGCGCAGATCCTGGGTCCCGCGGACCACTGTGTAATTCGTCATCGGCTCAATGGTCCGGGCCTGGCTGCCCTGCTCGCGCCCCGTGACTGCGTCGAGCACTCCGACCGCCAGGCCGCCCGGGGTGCGGCCCGTCAGCTTGGTGGCACCCAGAATCGTGGTCCCGGTGGCTGACGCGGCGTCGCCATAGAGTCCGCCGAGCTGCGGCGACCGGCCGATCCGTCTCGAATAGAAGAGATTCTCCGAGCCGCAGTCCCGCACGATGTAACAGTTGACCGGGAAGCTCAGCAGCCCCGCGCCTTCGATGAAGAAAGGCCGCCGCTCGTGAAAGAAGGTTTCGAACGCCGACAGGTTGAGCACGGCCGGATCGGCCTCGATCTGGCCGAAGTCCGGATTGATCGTCCCGTCCAGCGTGATATTCGAGGACACTCCGTACTTGAAGTCGAGCCCGCCGTCGAAGCGCTGCGGGTGCGAGTAGCCGGTGGCCGCTGGGATCGTGACGTTCTTGGTAACGGCGTACGGGCGGAGCTCCAACCGGCGGGGAGAGGAAAGCCCGGCAATGCCGACGATCTCTCCCAGCTGCGATGCCAGTCCATTCTGCGACTGCCGATAGAGCGGCCAGCTCACCCGTTCCTTGTAGCGCTCGATGTCGCGCCAGATCCCGAAACCGAAGCTGTGCTCGGCGGCATTCGAGTAGCGCAACTGGGAGAGCGGGATCCGAAACTCGGCGGTCCAGCCGAGCGAGTCCACAGTTGTCGCCGCGTCCCACACCCCGTCCCACGCGGCGTCTTCCTGCATGTCGTTGTAGATGGCGTAATCGCGCTTGACGCCGGCCGGATTCACCGCGAACTCGTAGCCCGAGCGGCGGTCGTGATAGGAATCGATAATGACCTTGATTTGATCGGTCGGAGCCCGCTCATCGCGGCGCGCCAGGATCTTGAGCACCTTCGCGGGTTCTGGATCGAACATCCGCACGAAGACATACAGGTTGCGCTGATCGTAGGCCACCTTCGCCTCGGTGCGAAAGCGCGCCTCCTTGCCCTCGACCGGATCGAATTCGACGAAGTCGGTGATGGGAACCGCATTGCGCCAGACCTCGTCGTCCAGAAGGCCGTCAATGGCCGGCGGCTGGGTCGCCCGGACCGCTTTCGCGGAGGTCGGAGCCGGGGCCGCCGCCGCGCCGGCAGGAGTGGAGCGTTGCGTCTTGACCTCTTGGGCCTGGAGCAGGAAGAGCGCGGCGAACGCGAGAACCATGGGACCTCGGGATCCTGGACTGTTATCAGATACCCGGAGTACGAAAAGCGTTGCGTCGGGGATTCGCCGGATGTTTCAAAAGTGCTGCGGTCAAGCTTGGCGTCGGGCTGCGCTGGAGGCCGGCATCCGCGCCGAGATCGCCAGGCCCACTCCTCCCAGGATTCCCGCCGCCGAAAGCACCAGCCGGCTCGAGAGGTGCTCGCCCAGCAGGGCAACGCCCGCCAGCGCGGCCACCACGGGAACCGCCAGCTGAATCGTTCCGGCGCGCGTCGCGCTGAGGCCTGGTAACACGGCATACCACGCGGCGTAGCCTCCTCCGGAGGCGAGCGCGCCCGACGCCACCGCGGCGAGCAGCCCCGTTCCACTCAGGTGAGCATAGGGCAGCGCGATTGCGGCGAAGCACAGTCCGAGAGGGGTTGCCAGCAGGAAACTGTCGGCGGTTTGTGCCAGCGGGGCGACCGCGCGCCGGCCTCGCAGTGAATAAAGGCCCCAGGCGACCCCCCCAATTGCCATGAGAGTGGCGCCGAGGACAGGGGGCGCGCTAAGCCCGGGGAGATTGAGATAGAGCAGACCGGCGAGCGCGACGGCCAGGCCGATCCACTCCCGGGCGCGTGGCCGTTCACCGGCTCGAAGTCCCGCGCTGATCATGGTGAGCTGGACCGCGCCGAAGAGAATCAACGCTCCGGTTCCGGCGGAGAGCTGGAGGTACGCAAATGAGAACGGAGCGGCATACAGGAACAGCAGAAGCGCCGGTTTCCAGCGGTCTGTCGGCTGCGGTGCCGCCATCCGCTGCCGCGTGCGCACCAGCAGCCACAATGCCAACGCCCCGGAGGCCAGCCGAAGCGCGGTGAATGACGCTGCGTCAATCTGCCCGCTGCGAAGCGCCAGGCGGGCCAGGATCGAATTGGCCGCGAAACAGAGCAGCGCCAGAACGGCGAGCCAGCTCACCTACGGCTGCATCACCACGATATTCGCCACATTCCGCTTGCGCAGCTTCTCATTGAAGGGCGCGACTTCCTTCTGGAGCAACGAGTCGAGCCGACTTCGCGCGTCCCGGGTCTGCTGGTGCAGCAGCTGCTGCACCTCGCGTTGCTGCGTGGTGGGCGCGAAGTCCGCCACGCTCGCGCCACCCGCCAGCCACCCCAGCCTCCCCATGAGCTTCATGGGATAGCGCACGTCGTCTTGGCCGCGTCCGGTGAGCTTGAGCTGGGTCAGCTCTGCTTCCGCGCCGAGCAGCTTTTCCTCCAGGGAATCGGCATCGCTGCGGATGCCCGCCATGCTGGAATCGCTCGCCAGCGTATTCTTGAGCGCGACGAGCTGGCTGCGCGTCCCTTCGATCGTGTTGATCATCGTGACCACGGTCTCCAGATCGCTGCGCACCTCTTGAAGCAGCGCCGTCTGCGCGCGGATCTCCTCTTCACTCCCCCCCGAGGCAGGATCCTTGCGCAGCTCGAGCTTCTGGGTGGCTTCCTGCCCGGCCACGGCGAGCTTGATCGTATAGCTGCCGGGCGGCGCGAGAATCCCGAGGCGGACTCCGTCCGGGGCGGTGCGTCCGTCAGCGGGTACCGCGATTTCAGGCGCGTAACGCGGCGGGGTTCGCAGCTTGGCTTCTTTCGATTGCTCGAAGCGAAGATCCCACCAGACTCGATTGATGCCCGCTTTGACGGGGGCTTTGAAGCTGCGCACCAGGGTGCCGCTGCCGTCGAGCACGCTGAACGCCGCGCTATCCTTCGATTCGGCCTTGACCCAGTAGTGGAGCGAGGCGCCATAGGGCGGGTTCTGTCCCGCCGAGGGATCGTACGCCACGGTGAACGGACCCTCGACGCCCCTCAGGCGATAGGCAGCCCGCGGGGCGAAGAAATGGGCGCTTTGGGCCGTGACAGCGGGACCGAGCTCCCGCAACGGAGTGATGTCATCCAGAATCCAGAAGCCGCGGCCATACGTCGCGACGACGAGGTCGCTGAAGTGCTCCTGCACCACGATGCCGTACACCGGCGCATGGGGCAGATTGCTCTGCAGCGACTGCCAGCTCCCGCCATCGTCGAAGGAGACGAAGAGCCCTCCCTCGGTGCCGAGGTAGAGTAACCCGCGACGAACCGGATCTTCCTGAATCACGTGCGCATAGCTGAGCGGCGTCTTGGCCAGCCCGGTCGTGATCAGCTTCCAGCTGCGCCCGTAGTCCGCCGTCTTGTACACCCAGGGGTCCCGGTTGTTCACCTGGTGCCCGTCCACCGTGAGGTAGGCTGTAGCGGTATCGAAGCGCGAGGGCACGATGCTGCTGATGGTGCCCCACGCGGGCAGGCCGGGCAGGTTGGCGGACAGATTGCTCCAGCTGGCCCCACCGTCCCGGCTCAGCTGCAGCTGTCCGTCGTTGGTGCCCGCCCAGAGCAAGCCGCTCTTGAGCCGCGATTCGGCAATGGAGAAGACCACCCCCGCATATTCGACGCCGATGTTGTCCGGCGTGAGCCCGCCCGAGATCTGCTGCCGGCTCTTGTCGTTGCGGGTCAGGTCGGGACTGATGACCTGCCAGCTGCGGCCCCCATCGGTCGTCTGATGGATGTACTGGCTGCCGACATACACCTTGTTGTGGTCGTGCGGCGAGAGGGTGAGCGGGAAGTTCCAGACGAAGCGGTACTTCAGATCCGCTGCCGGGGAGCCCATCGGCGCATCGGGCCAGACCTCGACGTTTTGCGCAATCCCGCTGCGCACGTCATAGCGGGTGACTACCCCGCCCGCAGCTCCCCAGCCTGACGCGCTCGACCAGACGATGTTCGGATCTTCCGGGTCCGGCGTGGCCCAGCCGCTTTCCCCGCCGGCCACCGAGTGGAAGAAGCCGCGCGGGATACTGCCCTCGAAGCTGCCCAGCTTGGTATTGCTCGGTCCCATCGCGGACGGTCCATCCTGCCGGTTGCCGTACACGAAGTAGGGAATCCGGTTGTCCACGGTGACGTGATACATCTGCCCGATCGGAAGCTGGACCTGATTCCAGCTCTTGCCGCGGTTGATCGAGATGGAAATGCCGCCGTCGTGGCCCACCGCCTGACGGTTCGCATCGGTCGGATCGATCCAGATGTCGTGGTGATCGCCACCCGGCACCTCGGCAAAGGGCAGATCGATGGTCGTCTTGCCGCCGTCGAGGGTCTTGCTGTAAAAGGCCGAGGCGAAGTACGCCTCATTCTCGTTGTCGGGAGTCACCGCCATGCGGGTGTAATACTGGGTGCGCCCCGCGAGCTGGCGGTCCGTGCTCACCATCTGCCAGTTCTCCCCCGCATCATCTGAGCGCCACAGCTCGCCTTTGCCGGCATCTTTGCCGTGAATGGGAACCCCATCGCCCGTTTCGATGAGGGCATACACCCGGTTGGGATTGCTGCGCGCGATGGCGAGGCCGATGCGTCCCACCGGCGTTTCCGGCAGGCCGTGAGCAGTGAGCCGCTTCCAGGTGATGCCGCCGTCGGCGCTCTTCCAGAGCCCGCTGCCGCCGCCGCCGCTCTCGCGTCCCCAGGTGTGGATTTCGATTTGCCACGTCGCGGCGTAGAGAATGCGCGGATTGCTCGGATCCATGATGAGATCAACCGCGCCTGTACTGTCGTTCACGAAGAGCACCCGCTCCCAGCTCTTGCCGCCATCGCTGCTCCGGTAAACCCCCCGCTCCGGCTGCGGCCCGTACCCATGGCCCAGCGCAGCGACGAAGACGACCTCGGGATTGCGGGGATCGATCACAACCCGCGCCACCCGGCCGGTGCTCTCGAGTCCCATCCTGCTGAAGCTCTTGCCGGCATCCGTCGATTTGTAGACTCCCCACCCGAGGGAGATGTGACTCCGGATAAAGGGCTCGCCGGTGCCGACCCAGACGACGTTGGGATCCGAAGGCGCGACCGCGATCGCACCGATGGAGGCCACCGGCTGATCATCGAAGATCGGCCGCCAGTGAATCCCCCCGTCGCTCGACTTCCAGAGCCCGCCCGAAGCAGCACCGGCGTAATAGGTACGTGGATCGCCCGGCACTCCTGCGACGGAGGAGACCCGGTTTCCCTCGGGGCCGATATAGCGGTACTTGAGCTGGGCAAAGAGGGTCGAGTCGGGTTCGGGAGCGGCGGCGGCGCGCTGAGCGGTGGCCGGCGTGGTGAGCGACACGACAGTGAGCAGACTCGGCAGCACGATACGGCGCATCGGGAAAGACTCCGTTGGGGGGCACAACGAAAAGGGGCGCCGCAAAGATACGGCGCCCCTCTCCGACCCGAAAGTCGAGCGCTGGTTTACCGCACCGTGAGCCACGCCGACCTGCCGCCGAATCCGTCGTCCACGGCGGCGACACCTTTGGGAAGCTGCCACGACTTCCGGTTGATCCGAAACGCGTAACGATAATTCCCGGGAGGAATTGCCAGATCCACGTACCAGACGCCGTTCGCGCTCCGACATAGTGCCATGGGGCGCCAGTCGCTCCAGTCGCCCGCCACCTCCACCTGGCTGGCGTCGGGCGCGG
>DASYPD010000512.1:0-3928 GCA_036007005.1 Gemmatimonadales bacterium | reverse complement strand
GGCGGAGCCGCGCCACCTCGGCATCCGAGAGATCCCGCACGCGGGTGTCTGGGCCGATACCGGAATCGCCCAGCAGCCGATTGCTGGTCGGCCGGCCGATTCCGTAGATGTAGGTGAGCGCGACTTCGACTCGTTTTTCCCGCGGAAGGTCCACGCCAGCGATACGCGCCATCGTTAACCCTGCCGCTGCTTGTGCTTGGGGTTACGCTTGCAGATGACACGGATGACGCCCTGCCGCTTGACCACCTTGCAGTGCTCGCAGATCGGTTTGACGCTCGACCGTACCTTCACGCTTCTTCCCCGGAAACAAGGTTGACGGGCAGCTTGGCAATATAGAGATGCAGATGAAGCTGGGCAAGGGCCAGCTGGCCAAGGACTTAGGGGTCAGGCCGAGACGGGGAGAACGAACCAGAAGGTGCTGCCCTGCCCTACCTCGCTGCTCACTCCGATGTGTCCCCCGTGGGCCTGTACCGCCAGCTTGCAGTAGGCCAAGCCGAGCCCGCTCGAGCGGACGGGCGAGGCCGCGCTGCCGCCTACCTGCCCGAATTTGTCGAAGATCCGCTCGTGATGCTCTGCGGGAATCCCCCGGCCGTTGTCCACGACTCGCAAATGGGCTCCTTCAGCGCTCGACTCGGTCTCCACCCGAACGATGCCGTCGCGGGGCGAGAACTTCACGGCGTTACCGACGAGATTGGTGATCACCCGTCGGATCAGTGTGGCATCGGCCACGATCGGCACCGCTTTCGCCGAGCCGGCGAGTTCTACCGTTGCGTGGCGAGGACGGCCCACGGCGACCACCGCCTCTTCGGCCAGGGCGCGGAGGTCGGTTGAAACCAGGGAGAGCGGCATCGCCTCTGCCTCAAAGCGGCTCACGTCAAGCACATCGCTGACCATGTCGGTGAGCTCGACCACGCTGAGCTCCATCTCGTCAAGGTCCCTGAGCACATCGGGCGCGGATAACTCTGCCACCCTCATCCGCGCCAATTCGAGGTAACCCCGAATACCCGTGAGTGGGGTGCGGAGATCGTGTACCAGCATGTGCACCAGGCTGTCGCGCAACTGCTCGAGTCGCTGGAGCTGATGGTATTGAGCCTCCACCTCGCGGTGCAGACTTCGCATCCGAAGGGCATTTCTGACGCGCAGCAGGAGGTCGGCCCGGTCAATCGGCTTGGTGAGGTAGTCGTTGGCCCCCGCAGCGATCCCTTCGAGGCGCTGTTCCCGGTCGGCGAGAGCCGTGACGAGAATGATGGGGAGCCCCCTGGTCTCGACCGCCGCCCGAAGCCGGCGACAGACCTCGAACCCATCCATCCCGGGCATGTTCACGTCGAGAAGGACCAGATCCGGCTGGGTTTCCGCGACGGCACGCAGCGTCTCCAGCCCGTCCCGCGCCACGTCGATTCGGTAACCCTGCTGCTGCAGAATCTCCTGCAACAGGACGCGATTGATCTCGTGATCGTCCACCACGAGGATCCGGTCACTGGCCTGCACACCATCGAGTGAGGAGGTAGGAGTCATGAGGCTCGTCGTCGTTCTGCCAGCAGCCGGCCCACGGTCTCGGCCAGCGTGCGGGTATGAATCGGCTTGGTGATATAGGCGTCGAAGCCGGCATCGAGCGCAAGCTCTTCGTCCCCCGCCATCGCGTAGGCGGTGAGGGCCACGACCAGAAGGTCACGGGTTGTCGCATCGGCCCGCAGGGCACGGACGGCGGCGTGCCCATCCATACCCGGCAATCCGATATCCATCAGGATGAGGTCCGGCCGTTCTCCCAGAACCGTTGCCAGCGCCTCCTCGGCCGAGCGCGCCTGACGAATGGCATAGCCTGCGGCTTCCAGCACATCGGTCACCAGCTCCAGGTTGAGCTGGTTGTCGTCGACCAGGAGGACGGTGGCCGCGGCCGTGCCCATCAGAGCGGGCCCTGCCCGGCTTCGACCTGCTCGAGGGGCCAGGGACAGATCCGGGAGAGCTCACTCAACAGATCTCCAGCCCCCCCTTTCGCGACCAGTGCCTGGACGCTGCCCCCCAGGCGCCGGACGTCGGCCGAGCTGAGATCCATTGCGGTGAGAATCAGAATGGGAATCTGCCGCGCTACCGGATCTTCCCGGAGCGCGTGAACCACATCGAAGCCGTTGACCTCCGGCATGAGGAGATCCAGGATGATGAGGTCGGGAGTTCTCGTCAGGGCGAGGTCGATTCCCGCGCGTCCTCCCGACGCCGTAAGGACCGAGAAGTCGCGCTGCTCGAGCAGGTCTCGCACCCGTTCCACTGCTGCCGGCTCATCATCGATCACCAGGATTCGCCGGGAGCGCCCGGACTGCGCTTTCCCCGTGGTGCGCTCCAACGCCGCAATGAGGGCACCCCCGTTGATCGGCTTCACCAGCCAATCCGCGGCGCCAAGACTGAACCCCAGCTCGCGGCGATCGGTCACCGAGACGACCACGACAGGAATGTTCCGGGTAGCGGCCTCGCTCTTAAGCTGCGCGAGGATCTGCAACCCATCCCGGCCCGGTAACAGGATGTCCAGTGTGATTGCCGCGGGACGCAACAGTTGGGCGAGCCGGATCGCCTCCTCGCCATTGGCCGCACATTCCGCGCGATACCCATTCTCCTGCAGGTAATGGCTGATCAGGTCACGGGCACTTCGATCGTTATCGATGACGAGGACCAGCGGAGCCTCGGGTGCACCGGGACTGCCCTCTGCCGGCTCCGGGTGCGCTGCCTCGGCAGGCGAGGCCGAATAGGGGAGCCTGAAACGGAAGGTGCTGCCGCGCCCCACTTCGCTCTCCAGCCAGAGCCGTCCGCCGTGCAGCTCGACCAGCTTCCGGGTGAGGGCGAGGCCGAGTCCGGTCCCCTGCTGGTTGCGGCCGGAGCCATGGTTGCTCTGCTCGAACTCGCCGAAGATCCGCTCCTGGTCTTCTGGCGGGATGCCGATTCCGGTGTCCGCGACCGCGACTTCCAGCCACGGCGTGGCACCGGGCTGCTCGGAGCCCGACACCCGCCGGGCGAGTACCTCGATCCGTCCGCCGTCGGGCGTGAACTTGATCGCATTTCCCAGCAGATTGAACAGGATTTGCTTGAATTTCGCCTGGTCAGCCAGCAGGACCGGGAGCGTCTGGTGAACGGTGAGCACGATGGTCAGCCGCTTCTTGTCCGCGAGGGCGGTGACGATGCTGCGAATTTGATCCAGCGACGTCGCGACGTCGAACTCGGAGCGCACCAGCTCCATGCGCCCCGCCTCCACCTTGGAGAGGTCGAGGATGTCGTTGATCAGCTGCAGCAGATTCCGGCCACTCACCAGCACGTTTGACACGTAGCGGCGCTGTTTGTCGGTCAGCGTGCCGACGCTTTCGTCCTCCAGGATCTCGGAGAACCCGATGATGGAATTGAGCGGGGTGCGAAGCTCATGGCTCATCTTGGCCAGGAAATCGGATTTGGCCCGATTCGCGGCTTCGGCGGCTTCTTTCGACTGGCGCATCACCGCCTCGGCCTCGCGCAGCTCCGTCACGTCGCGCGCAGCCGCATACATGAATCCGCCAGGGTAGGGGACGGATTTCCACGACAGGATACGCCATGAGCCGTCCTTGTGCTGGTAGCGGTTTTCGAAATGCAGGACCTCTTCCCCGGCGATTGTCTGTCTCTCGACCTCAACCAGCGTGGCGGCACGGTCGTCGGGATGGACAAAGTCGAGAAACGGGCGCGCCAGCATTTCTTCGACGCTCCAGCCGAGCGTGTGGGTGAAGGCGGGATTCAGGCGCTTGAAATATCCGTCTGACTTGGCAATGCACAGCATGTCCAGTGAAAGCGTGAAGAAACGGTCGCGTTCCTCCTCCAACTGCTTTCGCTCGGTGATGTCCTCCGAGACGCCGAGCAGAAACAGCGCCCGGCCGCGTTCGTCCCTCACGGCGACTTTCTTGGTGTGGAGCAGGCGCCT
>DASYPD010000511.1:0-3493 GCA_036007005.1 Gemmatimonadales bacterium | reverse complement strand
CGATGAGGATGGCTCCCTCCGGCCTGGCTCGAGCGAGGCGCTCCCCCTCTTCTCGCCGGCGGAGCGCCGGAGTGCCGGCTCGGGCCGCCTGGCGAACTTCCCGCTCGGCGACCGGCCCGTAATGCGCGAGCCGTCGCAGGTAGTCGTCGCAGGCTTCGCGGAAGTACGCGCGTAGTTTGCCTACCGCGAGGAGATGGGTGTGCATTTGGCTATAGCCCATAGCTGCTTCATGCATACATCCCGCGCAAGCGATGCACCTCCGCCACCCGGTTGATGGCGACCATGTAGGCCGCGATCCGCATGCTGACCTTGTTGCGGCTGGCCATGGCGGCGCATTCCTGGTAGGAGCTTACCATGATCTTCTCGAGCCGCGAATTCACGGTTTCCAAGTCCCAGAAATAGCCGCCGCGGTCCTGCACCCACTCGAAGTAGCTCACCGTCACCCCGCCGGCGTTCGCGAGGATGTCGGGGATGACCAGGATGCCCGCAGCACCGAGAATCGGGTCAGCGTCGGCGCTGGTCGGGCCATTGGCGCCTTCACAGATGATGCGGGCGCGAATCTTCGCGGCATTCGCGTCGGTGATCACGTTCTCGAGGGCGGCGGGAACCAGCACATCGGTCTCGAGGGTCAACAGCTCGGCGTTGGAGATGTGGTCGGCCTGCTGGTAGCTGAGGAGCACCTTCTGCTCTTTGACGTGGCGGAGCACATCCTGCACGTCGAGTCCCTTGGGGTTGTAAATGCCGCCGTCCTTGTCGCTCACCGCGAGGATGCGCATCCCCTGCTCCGCCATCAGCATCGCACTGGTCGAGCCGACATTGCCGAATCCCTGGACGACCACTCGGGTTCCTTCGGTCTTCAGCTTCAGCTGCTTGAGCGCTTCCCGCACCACGATCATGCAGCCACGGCCGGTCGCTTCGCGGCGCCCCAGCGAGCCACCCATCGCGATGGGTTTGCCGGTCACCACCGCCGTCACGGTGTGGCGCTTGTGCATGGAATAGGTATCCATGATCCACGCCATCATGCGCTCGTTGGTATTCACATCGGGAGCCGGGACATCGGAATCGGGACCCAGCATATCGATGATGCCCGAGGTGTAGCGCCGGGTCAGCCGCTCCAGCTCGGCGACGGACATGCTGCTCGGATCGCAGACGACGCCGCCTTTCGACCCGCCGAAGGGCAGGTTGACGACCGCGCATTTCCAGGTCATCCAGGCGGCCAGCGCCTTCACTTCATCGAGCGTGACCTGCATGTCGAACCGGATGCCGCCCTTGGCGGGACCGCGGGCGGTGTTGTAGAGCACGCGATAGCCGGTGAAGACCTCGATCTCGCCGTTGTCGCGCTGGATCGGGATAGCCACGATGAGCTGCTTTTCGGGATGGCGGAGGACCCGCCGGAGGCCGACTTCGAGGTTGAGGTGATGCGCAGCTTCGTCGAACCGGGCCATCATCGACTCGAAGGGATTCTCGCCGCCCAGGAAGGTGTCCTTCTCGGGCCGAATGCCGCTCCTCGTTACCGCATGCGCCATGTCCAGTCTCCGCCGCTAGGAATTACTCGCGCCGTAAGTTACAGCCGGTCTACCGGGGTGACGATGGCATCCAGCGCAGCCATGAGCTCGGCCTCGCCCGCCTCCCACGAGAGCTCCAGCACTGCGACCAGAGGCTCCGGTATGCTTGCGGGCCAGCGGTCGCGCAGCTTGACCGCATCCTTCTGGGTGACCACGAGATACTCAGCCTTCCGGGCGGCCTTGGCGAGCCAGGCGAGATCCTCATCCCGGAACTCGTGGTGGTCCCGCCAGGTGGCGACCTGCACCTGTGCCCCGGTCGCCTTGGTTTGGGCGACGAAGGCCGCGGGATCGGCGATGGCCGCCGCGGCCACCACGCGCCGCCCGGAGAGCGCGCTCGCCTCCACGGTTCTTCCACTCAGCAGGCCTTCGTAGCGCTCGACGCCGAGCCGAAGGATCGCGACCGGTCCTTGCACGCGGGGCGCCAACCGCCGAGCGAGCTCCCGAGCGGCCCCCGCATCGGCGCGCTTGCGAGTGACGACGAGCGCGTCGGCGCGGTCCAGCGCCGACCAGCCCTCTCGCCAGGGTCCTGCCGGCAGCGGCCAGCGCACCGCGCGAGAGCTCTCCGCGCTCACCACTGCGATGTTGTAGTCGCGCCAAACCTGGCGCAGCTGGAATGCATCGTCCAGCACGAGGACCAGGGCGCCTTGCGCGAGCGCGCGCCGCGCCCCTGCGATCCGATCGGGATCCGCGACGACGCGGGCGCTCGGGACGCGCTCCTGGTGCAGCAGGGCCTCGTCGCGGCCATAACCGGAGACCAGGATCCCGGGCACGATGCCGCGAGCAGCATAATGGGCCGCGATCCAGCTCGCGATCGGGGTCTTGCCGGACCCCCCGACGCTGAGATTGCCGACCGCCACGGCGGGAAGCGGGAGGTCTTGCACCGCAGTCCAGCCCCGCGCAAACGCCAGGTTACGCAGGGCCATTGTGGCACGCCAGAGCGCGGCCAGCGGCAGCAGCACGAGCCGCGCCAGTCGCGCCGTGATTCCGCGGCTGGTCCAGAGCCAGCGGATCAGCCGGTGGGTGTCGCCGCGTCGTCCCATTGCACCTCTCGCACGGCGCCCGCCAGCTCAGCCTGCGCGCGCTCGCGCGCCGCCGCGAGTCCGGCGTCCTCGGGAGCCACCTCGAACGGAACGCCGAAGACAATTCGCACCCGCGCAAACGGCTTGGGCACCAACATCCGATCCCAGGACCGGAGCCTCCAGCGGCGACTGGCGCCCGCATGGATCGGCACGACCTGCGCCCTGGCTTTCTGCGCGGCGACCAAGGCACCCGGCTTGAAGACCCGGCGGGGGCCGCGGGGACCATCGGGGGTGAAGGCGGCCGCACCGCCGGCGCGGAGCGCCTTCACGGCGGCCAGCAAAGCCCGCACACCTCCTCGCGAGCTCGAGCCGCGCGCTTCCCGATAGCCGAGTCTTTTGGCATAGGCCGCAAGGTAACGGCCGTCCAGCGCATCACTCACGACGATGGTGATGCCCCGCCCCCGCAGATACCAGAGCAAGGGGAGCAATGCGTCGTGCCAGCTCACCACCACGTAGGGGCGGCCCGCCCGAATGAGCTCGTGCCAGGCCTGCTCGCCCGTCGTTTCGATGCGCCAGGTACGCGCCAGAGATGACAGCAGCGGTCCGGCCACGCTGGCCACCAGCGCAGGCGAAAGCGGGTGCTTCACCCGAGCAGCTCCGCCGCAAGCTCGGCCACCCGATTCGAGGCACCGGGACTGCCGAGCCGTTGCCGCACCAGCCGGAAACCCTCACGCTGGCGCTGGGCCGCCTCACCGCCGACTTCCAGGAGCGGGGCGAGCGCCTCGGCGAGCCGAGCCAGGCTGACTTCGTGTTGGGTCAACTCGGGGACGACCGCTTGATCCGCGAGCAGGTTCACCAGGCTGATCCAGGGCACGGTAATGAGCTGCTTCGCCAGCCATGCCGTGAGCC
>DASYPD010000510.1:0-3511 GCA_036007005.1 Gemmatimonadales bacterium | reverse complement strand
CCGATCGCCGTCCTGAGCTATGCCTACTGGGAAAACCATCTGGGTAAGGCTCCCGGAGTGCTGAACCAGATCCTGATCGTGAATGGCCAGCCGCTCACCATCATCGGCGTGGCCCCCCGGGGCTTCAGCGGCACCACGCTCGGGGTTCAGCCGAAGGTCTTCGTTCCCATTTCAATGCGCGGTCTCATGCGGCCCGGATTCAACGGCTTCGAGGATCGCCGGGTCTACTGGGCCTACCTCTTCGCCCGGCTCAAGCCGGGCGTGACCCTGGCGCAGGCCACCGCCGAGCTCAACGGGATCTATCGCCCGATCCTCACGGAGGTGGAAGCCCCGCTCCAGAAAGGCATGAGCGAGCAGACCCTGCGGCAGTTCAAGGCCAAGCGAATCACCCTGGAGGACGGACGCCGAGGCCAGAGCTCGGTCCACCGGGAAGCCAAGCTTCCTCTGGCGATGCTTTTCGCCCTCACCGCCCTGGTGTTGCTCATCGCCTGCGCCAACATCGCCAACCTGCTGCTGGCCCGCGGTGCCAAGCGCGCGATGGATATGGCGGTTCGGCTCTCCCTGGGCGCCAGCCGGGGTCGGCTGGTGTCCCAGCTGTTGCTGGAATCCGTCCTGCTCGCGTTGCTCGGCGGAGCGGCGAGTCTGCTGGTGGCCCGTTGGACGCTGCTGGCCATGGCGCGGATTCTTCCCGCCGACGCGAACCAGACGGTCAGCTTCGGGCTGCAAGCGCCGGTGCTCGTCTTTACCGGGCTGCTCGCGCTGGGCACCGGTCTCCTGTTCGGGATGTTTCCCGCGCTGCACAACACCCGGTCCGATCTGATCACTAGCATCCGCGCGAATGCCGGGCAGCTCGCCGGAGCGCGGGTGGCCACCCGGTTCCGCTCCTCGCTCGTGACCGCTCAGATCGGACTTTCCATGGCGCTGCTCATTTCCGCGGGACTCTTCCTCAAGAGTCTCCTCAACGTGAGCCGCGAGGAGCTGGGCCTCAAGATCGACCACGTCGTCACCTTCGGCATCGCACCGGAGCTCAGCGGCTACCCACCCCGACGCTCCGCCCTCCTCTTCCAGCGCGCGGAGCAGGAGTTGCGGGCCCTGCCGGGCGTGACGGCGGTGGCACCCGCGCTGGTGCAGACGCTCGCCGGCAACAACTGGGGCAACGACGTCTCGGTCGAGGGATTCAAGAAAGACGCGGATACCGACGCCAACTCCCGCTTCAACGAGGTCGGCGCGGGTTACTTCCACACCATGGGCATTCCGCTGCTCGCCGGCCGCGAGTTCACCCCGAGTGACGTCGCCGGAAGGCCCAAGGTGGCCATCGTCAACGAGACGTTCGCGAAGAAGTTCGGCCTCGGTCGTGGCGCGGTGGGCAAGCACATGTCGCAGGGAGGGCGGGACCTCGACATCGAGATCGTGGGACTGGTGCAGGATTCCAAGTACAGCGAAGTCAAGCAGAAGATTCCGCCGGTGTTCGTGATCCCTTACCTCCAGGACACCACGGTCGGCGACCTCCACTTCTACCTCCGTACCTCGCTTCCGCCCGAGGCGCTGCTGCGGAGCGTGCCCAAAGTGATCGCCAAGCTCGATCCCGCGCTCCCGGTGGCGGAGCTCAAAACACTCGAGCAGCAGGTCAAGGAGAATGTCTTTCTCGACCGAATGGTCAGCACGCTCTCGGCCTCCTTCGCGGCGCTCGCGACCTTGCTGGCCGCGCTGGGACTCTATGGGGTGCTGGCCTATACCGTCGCGCAGCGAACCCGCGAGATCGGCATCCGCATGGCCCTGGGTGCCGACCCGGGAAAGGTGCGTCGCATGGTGATCCGACAGGTGGGCTGGATGACTCTGATCGGAAGCGTCTTCGGCATCGGCGCCGCGATCGGGCTGGGGCGGGCGGCGCGCTCGCTGCTCTTCGGACTGGGAGGAGCCGATCCCGTCGTGATCGCGGCCGCCACGCTCGGCTTGGGGCTGGTAGCGCTCGGCGCCGGCTATCTGCCGGCCGTGCGCGCCTCTCGGGTACACCCCATGGAGGCGCTGCGCTACGAGTAGCGAGAAGCCGGGCTCACCCCGGCGGCGAGGAGAGGTGCTCCATCACGATGAGCCACTTTCCCCCTATGCGGCGGAAGACCGCGGTCCAGGCGCCCCGAATGACGTGTGGGTGACCCGTCGGCGCGAGGTGAGGAATCGACCAGGTCGCGGTGAGCACCGCCGCATCGTCGCTGAGTCGCTCCACATACACATCGCCCCACACCCACCTGGCATCCTTCATGTTCTTGCCGACGTTCTCCCAGAACGTCGCGATGCCCGCCCGCAGCGAATCGGCCGAGGCAATGAGGCGTCCCCCGCTCGCGGAAATCACCCGCCCGGTGTCGGGGTAGAGCGCGTTCATCCGCTCGAGCACGCCGGGACGGCTGAAGTCGTAGGCGGCTTCGATCCGGGCTTTGAGGGTGTCGGCGAGCGCGGCGTCGTTGGATCTGCCAGGGGGCTGGGGAACTCCACAGCCAGCCAGGAGCAGCAAAGCGAGACAGGGGCGAACGGGGATCATGTCAGCCTCGTGGGACACTGTTGTACCATCACGGTGACATCCTGACAGGCCTGCTGGAGGCTAAAGTCCCTCACGACAGCCTGGAAAGCGTGGCGCAGCAAATGCAGTCGTTCAGGCCCATATTGTCTGTGGCTGCCTCAACTGGCACTCGTTCGGCAGGAGGACCTCGTGCGACTCAGCTTCCTCATTGCAGCCGGTATCACATCGGCCGGCTTCATCGCATGTTCCAAGCCCGCACCTTCCTCCCCGAGCGAAACCAAAGCCTCCCGGCAAATTCGGCTGCCCGAGGCGCTTCCTGCCAACGCTGCCGTCGCGTCCGACCTCGAGGCCGGCCGCCCCAACAAATTGAAGCAAGCTGTTTCGCACGGCGCCGTGCCTGCGCTCGCCAAGACCCAGGTGCTGCCCGCCGTGGCGCCCGCTCAGCTCACCCCGGTAGTCGCCAGCTCAGCCGCCGAAGTCGAGCGGCCTCTCGACTTGATGCCAATACCGTCAGCGAGCCCGGCTCCCGCAGCCCCCGTCGCCCCCGCCGAGGAAGGCTGGCAGGCCGGGACCTATCACGGGCATCAAGTCGAGGCAGGCGGGAGCAGCGCCGGCAGCAGCCCCCGAGGGCCGGGAATCCTCATTCGTGGCGGCATGGGTGGTACAGACGACAAGTGCGACCTCCGCCCGCGCTCCTGGAGAGGCGGAATCGCGATCAACCGCTCGGCGCCTTCGTTTGGAGGCTACCCTCAGGGCATCCGCTAGAGACTGCTTACTGCGGGATCGTATCGGGGTCCGGCGGCACCGGCACGTTGGCAGGCCGGGGCGTCGCCGGACCCACCTTTTTCAGGGTGATCCTTTCGCTGAGGTCCCCACCCCAGAGCTCCAACCGGTTGGCCTTCAGCTTCAGATCGTAGGTCTCCCATTCGCCCCCCAACGCGATCATGATGTGACCGGGCTTGAGCCGCCAGCGTACGGTCTCTTTTCCCCATGACG
>DASYPD010000509.1:0-25742 GCA_036007005.1 Gemmatimonadales bacterium | reverse complement strand
CGAGAATATCTGGCTCGATCCGGCGCGGACCAGCCCCTACACGTTTTACCAGTTCTGGCTCAACAGAGATGACCGCGACGTCGAACGCCTGCTCAAGTTCTTCACGTTCCTCCCGCTCGACCAGATCGGGACAGTGCTAACCCGCCACGCCGCGGATCCCGGCCGGCGCGAGGCGCAGCGGCTGCTGGCCGCGGAGCTGACGACGCGGGTGCATGGGGAGGAGGTCTGCCGGCGCGCGGTCGCGGCGAGCGACATCCTCTTCGGCGGGGGCGAGCTGTCGCGCGCTGACGCCGGCACCCTGGAGCTGGTGGCCGGCGAGGTGCGGGTGCACCGCGTCTCCCTGCGCGAGCTCTCGGCCGGGCTTCCGATCGCCGAGGCGCTGGTGGGAGCCGGCCTGGCCAGCTCGAAGGCCGACGCGCGGCGCGGGATTCAGGGCGCGGGTTATTCAGTCAACGGCGAGCGCCTGAGCGCCGAGCGGTCGCTGAGCAGCGCCGACCTACTCGCGGAACGCTATGTCGTGCTGCAGAAGGGCAAGAAGCATTTCGCGCTGATCGAGGTGCGGTAGATCCCTGGCGAGGAGGACCTCAATGCTGAAGGAATTCCTGGCGTTCCTCAAGCAGTATGGCGTGATCGGGCTCGCTATCGCCGTCATCATCGGAGGCCAGCTCAACGAGCTGGTCAAAGCCGTCGTCGACGGCATTCTGATGCCGCTGATCGGGCTGTTGCTGCCGGCGGGAATGAACTGGCAGGAGTGGGCTGTGGGGGTCTTACTTCCCGGCAAGGTGCTCGCGGCCCTGATCAACTTCCTGATCGTCGCGTGGCTGGTGTTCTGGTTTGCCAAGAAAGTGCTGCGCGAGGACACCGTCGCGAAAAAGTAGCTAGCGCCGTGACTGGCTCTCCAGCACCTCGACCACCCGCTCCATCTCCTCCCGGGTGTTGTAACAGTGAGGGGAGAGCCGCAGCGCTCCTTCCCGGACGGAGGTGGTGATCCCCGCCTCCAGCAACGCCGGCAGAATGCCGGGCAGCACGGCCGCATCCAGGCAGACCATCCCCGAGCTCCGCGGGCCCTCGGGAGACAGCAGCCCGACGCCGCGGCGGTGCGCCCACTCCCGCACCGGAGCCCCGATCATCCGCAGATGGGCCTCGATGCGCTCGATGCCGAGCTCCTCGAGCAGATCGAGCGCGTGGCACATGCCGAGCAGATCCTGGAACGGCAGGGTGATCAGCTCGAAGCGCCGCGCATCCTGGCGCCAGCCGCCGCGGTAGTCGCACAGCGTGGTGTAGTTGTCGGTGCCCTCGAAGGCACTCCATCCGGCAAAGGGCGATACCAGCTCGGGGACCAGCTCGCGCCGCACGTAGACGAACCCCGAGCCCCAGGGGGAGAGCAGCCACTTCTGGGCGCCACAGGCCAGCACATCCACCGGGGTCCGCCGCACATCGAAGGGAAGCTGGCCGAGGGCCTGGATCGCGTCGACGACGAGCCAGGTCCCGCTCGCCCGGGCCGCGGCGCCGAGCCGGTCGAGATCGACGCGGTAACCGTTGTGAAACTGCACGTGCGAGACGGCGAGCGCGCGAACCCTGCGGTCCTCCATCCGCTCGAGCATCAGGGCCTCATCCGGCCAGCCCTCGGCGGTGACGGGGAGCAGCTCGAGGGTGACGCCACGATCCGCGAGCTGCCGCCAGGGGAAAACATTGGCGGGAAACTCGTGGTCGCTCACGATGACGATATCGCCGCGGTCGAAGGGCAGCATCCGGGCGGCCAGGTTGAGGCCGAAGCTCGTGTTCGTCGCGAGGGCGATTTCCCCGAGCTCCGCGTTGAGCAGCCGGGCTGCCCGCGCGCGCGCGTCCGCCAGAATCCCCTGCAGCTCCGGGTCGGGAAGCCGGAACGCAGCACGCCGGTCGGTGAACGCATGCAACGCCCGGCGGGTGCGCTCCGGGAGCGGCCCGGTCGACGCGTGGTTGAGAAAAATGCGCTCCGCGGTCCAGGGAAACTCGGTTTCTCGCAGCGCGCGAACATCGTAGGCAGAGGCGGATCGGGCGGCGACGGGGGTCACGAGAGTAATATCTCTGGATGGAGCCTTCCCCTCAATTCACGCTCGTGCTGGGCGGCGGGGGCCTCAAGGGCCTGGCCCACATCGGCGCACTCCGAGCCCTGGAGGAGCGGGGGCTGGTTCCCGGCGCCGCCATCGGCTGCAGCATGGGCGCGCTGATCGCCGCGGCCTGGGCCCGTGGCATGGAAGTTCGGGAGATCGAAGATCGCGCGCTCGCGGTGACCCGCAAGGATGTCTTCCGCATCGCCCATCTCGACATGGCGCTCAAACGGATGCTCGCTCCCGCCGTGTATCGCGAAGAGCCCCTCGACAACCTGGTCAGGACTCTGGTGGGCGACGTGTGCTTCAAGGACCTGCCCCGCCGCCTGGTCGTGAACACGGTGGATCTCAACACCGGCCAGCAGGTGCTCTGGGGCCTGCCGGGTCTCGACGATGCCCTGGTGGCGGATGCGGTCTACGCCTCCTGCGCGCTGCCGGGCATTCTGCCGCCGCGCAAAGTCGCCGACCGGGTGTGCATCGACGGCGCCGTCATCGAGAACCTCCCGGTGCGGGCCGCGCTAACCCAGGGCCGCCATCCGATCATCGCCGTGGACGTCGGCGGCATGCGGGTGGAGCGGCATGCGGTCGAGCGCAAGGGATTCGTGACGGTGTACAGCCGCGGCCTGGAGATCGTGATGCAGACGCTGGCCTCGACCTACCTGCGGGACTGGACCGATCCCCCGGTCGTGCTGGTGCGCCCGCGGGTGGAGCGGGTCTCCATGTTCGCGTTCCATCGCACCGCGTTCCTGATCGCGGAGGGCTACCGGGCCGTCAGTGAGGCGCTGGAGCTCTTGCCCAAACAGCTCGACGAGCTGGCGCCCGGCCTGCACCCGCAGCGCGAAGTCCTGGTGAAGGTGGTGCGCGAACGCTGCGTGAAGTGCGGCGCCTGTGCCGCGCTCGCGCCCGAGAGTTTTACGCTGGGCATCGACGGGATCGCGGAGGTGAAGAGCGAGCGGCAGTGGTGGTCTCCGGTCGGCGATGCTCTGCTGGCCATCTGCCCGACCCACGCGATCACCTCCGAGCAGGTTTCGCCGCCCCCGTAGTCAGCGGCCCGAGGTAATCCCATCGAGCACCTGCTTCATTCGGTGCATATAGGTGTGCCGGGCGAGCGTCTCCCGCCGCGCCGCTTCGCCCAGCTCCGCGGCCACAGCGAGATTCTCGAGGGTCGCGCGGACGGTTTCGCGGAGCTCCTCGGCATCCCGAAAGACCAGCAGGTGCTTGCCGGGCTCGAAGTGCCGCGCGAGATCGCCGCGCTGATCCACGATCTGGGGCACTCCGATGGCCGCCACTTCGAAGAGCCGCTGGTTGACGAACGCCTCCACCGAATCAGTGCCGCCGGCGCTGTGATGAATGTTTACCGCGACCGAGGCACCCCCATACGCCCGCACGTACTCCTCGGTGCTGGGCACTTCCCCGCGGCAATAGTCGCGCAGCGGGGTGCGCCGCCAACCCGGACCCCACAGCGCGAGGCCGAACTCGACCAGGCCGGACAGCAGGGCAACCCGGCGCGCCGTGGCCGAGCCCGCAAAGACGACGTTGGCGCGGTACTGGTCGCGCGAGCGGAGCGGGCGATAGATGGAAGGATCGGCGGCGAGCGAGATCACTTCGATCGGGCGGCTCAGCGCCGCGCCGACCCGTTCGGCCACATCGGAGCCGGCGGCGAAGACCCGGTCGTAGGCAGGCGCGCGCCGGATCACCTCGTCCACTGTCCGCAAGTCGTCGGGAAACCAGTTGACCCACGGCACGCTCGTCGCGGCCGAGAGCTGCTCGACCAGGGCCCGGTCGAGCTCGGGGCCCCCGATCACGAGCACCACCTCCGCGCGCGCGGCGGCGACGGCCTTGCGCAGTCGCGAGCGCAGGTCGCTGCCGATCAGTCGGCTCAGCAGGCCGGGCCGCTCGAGCAGATCAAACGCTTCGACCTGGCAGCCCAGGCGTTCCAGCGCGCGGCAGCGCTGCGCCGCATGCGCATGATGGGCGTCGTCGAATGCGGCAACCACCAGAACCCGGGGGCCGTTCATCTCGTCTGACGCTGTGGTGCTGTCGTGCCTGCTGCCATGCGAAGAAACTAACGCCTACATTCCCGCCGTGCCGCCGAACATTCTGCTGGTCCGCTTCAGCGCGATGGGTGACACGCTGCTCATCACGCCGCTGATTCGCGCGCTGCGCACCCGGCACCCCAACGCCCGCATCACCGTGCTCACGAAGGCGATGTATGCTCCTCTCTTTCAGCACAATCCGCGCGTCACCGAGGTAATCGGGTGGCCGCCCGGCGATCCGCTGGGCCCGCTGGCGCGCGGGCTGCGCGAGGCGCGGTTCACCCATCAGCTCGATCTGCAGGGGAGTTTACGCAGCCGGGCGCTCCGCCTGCACGTCGGGGGACGCTGGGCCGGTTATTCGAAGCATCGGGTCGCGCGCCGGCTGCTCATCTACACGAAGCGAAATATCTCTCGCGACCGGCGCCCGGTGGCCGAACGCTACTTCGACGCCGCGCGCGAGCTCGAGGTCACACCCGACGCCGGATCCCTCGAGCTTTTCCTTCCGCGCGGGGCGCTGGAGGCCGCCGAGCGATTCGTGACCGAGAGGGGCGTGGGGAGCCGGCGGCAGCTCATTGCGATCGCGCCAGGAGCCTCCCGCTTCACCAAGCGCTGGCCCACCCACCACTGGATCGCGCTGGTCCGTCAGCTGCTGGGAGGCGGGAACGACGTGCTGCTCGTCGGGGGAACGTCAGAAATCGGGGTCGCCGGCGAGATTATCGCGGCCACCGGAGGAGTCCCCGGCGTGGCCAGCGCGGCGGGCGAATTCGACTTGCCCGGCACCGCCGCATTGCTCAAGCGGGCGCGGGCGCTGGTGGCGGGAGATACCGGCCCGATGCATCTGGCCAGCGCGGTGGGCACGCCGGTCGTGGCATTGTTCGGTCCCACGGTCGAGGCGTTCGGATTCTTTCCCTATCACGCCAAGGCGACGGTCGTGCAGCGCGAGCTCCCCTGCAGACCCTGCAGCACGCACGGCGGGGCTCGCTGTCCACTCAAGCATCACCGCTGTCTCCAGGACCTGCAGCCGGATGAGGTCCTCCTCGCGCTGCGGAAATTGCCCCGATGAGCCTGTTCTCGTCCGCCGGAATGGTGCTGGTCACGCTGATGGCGGAAACGCCGCGCGGCCCCAAGCGGGAGGGAATCTTTGCGCTCTGGCTCACGCTCCGTGTCGCGGAGGATGCTTTCCTCGTCCCCCCACCGCCCGAGCGCGCGCTGCGCCGAAGAGTCATCCTGCTGGAGCGGCGTTTGTCGAGCCTGAGCTGCCCCGCTCCGCTGCGCCGGGCACTCGCGACCGCCCTCACCGGGTTGCGGGATCCCCGCCACGAGGAGGCCGCGCTGGTGCTGCAGCAGCTCGTCGCGCCGGCGCGCGATACGCTGGGGCCGGAGGCGGGCGACGCGGTAAGCCGAGCCGCGCGCTCGGCGGCGCAGCAGGTGGGAAGGCGTTAGCTAGTATATTTCCGTCATGTCCGGCCACAGCAAGTGGAAGCAGATCAAGCACAAGAAGGCCGCCGCCGATTCCAAGCGATCCGGCGTCTGGGCCAAGTGCATCCGGGAGATCACCGTCGCCGCGAAGGCCGGCGGCGGCGACCCCGCCGGGAATCCCCGCCTGCGCACCGCGATCGACGCGGCGCGCGCGGTCAACATGCCGAACGACAACATCGATCGTGCCATCAAGAAGGGCACCGGCGAGCTGGCGGGCGAGAGCTACGAAGAGATCAGCTACGAAGGTTATGGCCCGGGCGGCGCGGCGATCATCATCGAGGCGACCACCGATAATCCGAATCGCACCGTCGCGGAAATCCGCCACGCCTTCAGCCGGAACGGCGGCAATCTGGGCGCCAGCAACTCGGTGGCCTGGATGTTCGACCGCAAAGGGCAGCTCTATCTCGAGGCGGCGAAATATCCGGAGGATGAGGCGATGGAAGCGGCGCTCGATGCGGGCGTCGAGGATTTCGCCCGGGACGGTGAGCAGTACGTGATGACGACGTCGCCGGCGGATTTTCATGCGGTGCAGGACGCGCTCAAGGCGAAGCGCTTCGCCCTCGAATCGGCCGAGCTTGCCCTGGTGCCCAAGAGCACGGTCAAAGTCGAAGGCGCCGACGCGGCACGGCTCCTCAAGCTGATGGAGACTCTGGAGGAGCTGGATGACGTCTCGAACGTCTTCTCCAACTTCGACATCGACGCGGCAACGCTGGCGGAGGCTGGCGCCTGATCCGTTTCCGCCCATGAAGGTGCTGGGCATCGACCCGGGCAGCGCGACGGTGGGCTACGGCGTGGTGGAGCGCACCGCGAGCCCGGGATCGTCGGCCCGCCTGCTGGAGTGCGGCATTCTGCGGACCCGGCCGCGAGAATCCCTGCAGCGGCGCCTCGCGGTGATTCACGCGGGGCTGCACGAGCTGATCGCGCGGCATCGGCCCGATGTGCTGGCGGTCGAAGGCATCTTCTACGCGACCAACGTGCGCACGACCATCGTGCTCAGCCATGCCCGCGGCGTGATCCTGCTGGCGGGAGCGCAGGCCGGGATCGCGGTCGCGGAGTACTCCCCCGCTCTGGTCAAGAAGACCGTGGTCGGGCGCGGAGCGGCGCTCAAGCCGCAAGTGGGCTACATGGTGGCAAAGCTGCTCAAGCTGAGCGAGGCACCTCGACCGGCGGACGCGGCCGACGCCGTCGCCGTGGCGCTCACTCATTTGCTGACCGGCTTCCGGCGCGGGAATGGGGTCCAGCGATGATCGCCACGCTGGCGGGCGTGCTCGCGGAGCGCGCGGGCGAGACGGTGGTGATCGAGACCGACGGCGGAGTGGGCTATGCGGTGGCAGTTCCACTCGGGGTGTTCGAGCGATTGCCACCGCGCGGCGGGCGCTGCGCGCTCTACACCGAACTCGTGGTTCGGGAGGATGGCTGGACGCTTTACGGTTTCGATCTGCCGAGCGAGCGGACCATCTTTCAGCGGCTGCTGTCGGCCACCGGCCTGGGCCCCCGGCTCGCCCTGGCGATCCTTTCCACGCTGGGCCCCGAGCGCGCGGTGCGCAGCATCCAGGGAAAGGACGTCGCCGCCTTGAGCACAGTGAGCGGAATCGGGAAGAAGCGCGCCGAGAAGCTGATCGTCGAGCTTTCCGATCGCTTCGCGGATGTTGCGCTGGCTCCGGCCGCCGGTCCCAGCCGGCCTTCCGATGAGGCGGTGCGCGCGCTCACCGCGCTCGGCTACACCACCGTGGCAGCGGACGAAGCGGTGCGCGCCGTGCTGGCCGCGGGGAAGGAGAGCAGCGACGGAGTCGAAGGAGTGGTGCGGCGCGCCTTGCAGCATTTGACGACGGCACGAGGGGGACGACGATGATCGCGGTTTCCACCGGTCCGCACGCCACCGCTGAATGGCAGTGCACGCGCTGCAGCTCCACCAACCGCAAGTTCCTGGCGAGCGACAGCACGAAAACCGTGGACCGCTGCGTCTCGTGCCATGCGAAGCACGAGGTGAGCAAGGCAGCCCGTCCGGTGCGCTGGAACGCGAAGCCGCTGTGACCGGTGGCCAGTGACCGGTGACCAGGTAGACCTGTCAGGGTGGCGATGACCCGAGTGGAGATCACTACTCCTGCGGCGTTGCCCGAAGAGGGCGGCGCGGAGGCCGCGCTGCGTCCTTCGCGACTCGACGAATTCGTGGGCCAGGCCGCGGTCAAGGCCTCGCTGCAGATCGCCATCGATGCCGCCAAAGGGCGCGGCGAGCCCCTCGATCACATTCTCTTCTTCGGTCCCCCGGGGCTGGGCAAGACGACGCTGGCCGCGCTGTTGGCCCGGGAGATGGGAGTCCAGCTCCGCACCTCGTCGGGGCCGGTGCTGGAAAAGCCCGGCGATCTGGTCGGGCTGCTCACCGGGCTCGGCCAGGGCGACGTGCTCTTCATCGACGAGATCCACCGGCTGCGGCCGCAGCTGGAGGAGTTTCTCTACCCGGCCATGGAGGATTTCCGGGTCGACGTCCGGATCGCGGACGGGCCTAACGCGCAAACGATTCCCATGAGCCTGGAGCGCTTCACCCTGGTCGGAGCCACGACGCGCTTCGGGCAGCTCACCCCGCCCATGCGCGCCCGGTTCGGCATTGTCGAGCGACTCGGATTCTATCCCGTCGAGGAGCTCACCCGCATCGTCAACCGCTCGGCCGGCATCCTCAAGGTGCGGATCGAGCCGACGGGCGCTGATGAGATTGCGCGGAGGAGCCGCGGCACGCCGCGGATCGCCAACCGCCTGTTGCGGCGGGTGAGGGACTACGCGGAGGTCAAGGCCGATGGCGTCGTCACCGCGGCGGTAGCGGCGGACGCGCTTGCCCGGCTCAACGTCGACGAGCTGGGGCTCGACGATATGGACGCCCGGATCCTCAGCACCATCATCGAAAAATTTGGCGGGGGGCCGGTGGGTCTCGGCACGATCGCGGCGGCCGTGAGCGAGGATGCCGGGACCCTCGAAGAAGTCTACGAGCCCTACCTGCTGCAGCAGGGCTTCCTGGAGCGCACGCCACGGGGGCGGGTGGCCACGGCGAACGCTTATCGGCGCTTCGGGATCACACCGCCTCCCCCCGCCGGAAACCAGGCGACGTTTTTTGACGGTTGACGCGCTGGTGTCGTTGCGTACCTCGGATTTCGACTATCATCTCCCCCGCGAGCTGATCGCCCAGTTTCCCCCGGAGCAGCGGGGGGAGAGCCGGCTGCTGGTGGTAAGGCAGCAGGTCTTGGAAGACCTGCGGTTTCGCGACCTGCTCAGCCTCATCCCGCCCGGCGATCTTCTGGTGCTCAACTCCAGCAAAGTCCGTCACGCACGGCTGCTCGGCCGGCGCCCTTCCGGCGCACCGGTGGAAGTGTTGCTGCTTCATCCGGATCTCGAGGACAGCTGGATCGCGCTGGGCAAGCCGGGAAGTGCCTTGCAGCCGGGGAAGCAGGTCGCGCTCGGCGAGGGCATCGCGGTCGAGACGCTGGAGGTGCTCGAGCAAGGCTACCGCCGGGTGCGGCTGCTCGGCGCCAGCGCGGAGGAGGCGATGCAGCAGCTCGGCCGCCTGCCGTTGCCGCCCTACATCGAGCGCGAGCCCACGCCGGAAGACGAGCTCCGCTATCAAACGGTGTTCGCCGAGCGCGAACGCAGCATTGCGGCGCCGACCGCGGGACTGCATTTCACCGCGGAACTCCTGCACGAGCTGGACGCGAAGGGGGTGCGGATCGTACGGCTCGAGCTCGAGGTGGGTCCGGGCAGCTTCAAGCCGGTGGAAACCGAGGAGTACTCGCAGCACCCGATGCATCCGGAGCGCTACTGCATTCCAGCGTCAGTGGCGGAGGCCGTGGCCGACGCGAGGGCGCGAGGGGCCGCGCTGTGGGCCGTCGGGACGACCGTCGTCCGCGCCCTCGAGTCGGCGGCGAACGAGGACGGCAGCGTCCGGGCCGGCGCGGGGGAGACCCGGCTGCTCATCACCCCGGGGTACCGCTTCCGCGTGGTGGACCGCTTGATCAGCAACTTCCACCTGCCGCGCTCCACCCTGCTCCTGCTGGTAGCCGGCTTTGCGGGTTATGAGACGACGCGGGCGGCGTACGCGCACGCGGTGAAGCTGCGTTATCGGTTCTATAGCTACGGTGATGCGATGGTGATCCTCTGAACGGCGTGAACAGTGAACGGTCAACGGTGAACAGGCCGACCCTCCCCGAGTTCGGCTTCCAGATCGAGGGCCAGCATGGCCTCGCCCGCGCGGGGCGGCTTGCGCTCCCCCATGGCGAAGTCCTCACTCCCGCCTTCATGCCCGTGGGGACCTACGGCACGGTGCGCGGGCTGCACCCCGAAGAGGTCGAGGCGACCGGCGCGCAGCTCATCCTGGGCAACACCTATCATCTGCACCTCAGGCCCGGGGAGGACACCATTCGCGCACTGGGCGGGCTGCACCGCTTCTCCACCTGGTCGAAGCCGCTGCTGACCGATTCCGGTGGCTTTCAGGTCTTTTCGCTTGCCGGCCTCCGCACCATCGCGGAAGCAGGCGTCGAGTTCACCAGCCACATCGACGGCTCGATCCACCGGCTCACTCCCGAATCCTCCATGGAGATTCAGGGCGCCCTTGGCGCGGACATCGCCATGGCGTTCGATCACGTGGTGCCCGGCCAAGCTTCCTGGGAGCTGGCGGAACAAGGGATGGAGCAGACGCTGCGGTGGCTGGAAAGGTGCAAGCGGAGGCACGCCGAGCTGTCGGAAGGTCGACAAACACTGTGGCCCATTGTCCAAGGCGGCGTGCACGACGACCTCCGCCTCCGCTCGGTCGAGGGCACGCTGGCGCGCGGACCCTGGAGCGGCCTCGCGATCGGCGGCCTTTCGGTAGGCGAACCCAAGCCCGTAATGCAGCGGGTGCTCGAGTCGCTCGCCGGCGCGCTGCCCAGGGAGCGGCCGCGTTATCTTATGGGCGTCGGCTTTCCCGACGATCTGGTCGAAGGCATCGCCCGTGGGGTCGATCTCTTCGATTGTGTCGCGGCCACCCGGAACGGGCGCCACGGCAGCGCCTGGACTGCGGGCGGCAAAGTGAACATTCGCAAGGCGGTGCACCGGACCGCCGCAGAGCCGCTCGACGCGAGCTGCGATTGCGCGACGTGCGCGCGTTTCTCGCGGGGATATCTCCGTCACCTGTTCATGGCGGAGGAAATGCTCGGCCTCCGGCTGGTGTCGCTGCACAACGTGCGCTTCCTGGTCCGGGTGGCCGAGCAGGCTCGCCGCGCGATTGTCGCGGCTGAATTCGACTCCTGGAGCCGCGAGTGGCTCCAGCGCTACTCCGGACGAGAGGACCAATGACGTCGCTGCTTCCGCTGCTCCTCGCGCAGGGCCAGGGCAGTCCTTCCTGGATCTTCCTGCTCCAGATCGGCTTGATGGCGGGGATCTTCTGGTTCCTGCTGATCCGCCCTCAGTCGCAAGCCAGGAAAAAGCACGCCGCCATTCTCGCCCAGCTCAAGAAGGGTGATGACATCACGACCGCCGGAGGGATCATCGGGAAGGTGAAAGACGTGAAGGATGAGCGGATCACCATCGAGAGCGGCAATGCGACTCTGGTCGTGGAGCGCTCTCGCATCGTCCGCGTGGGGGAGGCGGTTTCCCCGACGGCGTAGCATGGCGACACTCGATCTGCACCTGCTCGGCTCTCCCATTCTGCGCCAGCGCAGTGAGGAGGTCCCCTCGGTCGACGGCGGGATCCGCCAGTTCATCAGCGATCTCTTCGAGACGATGGATGTCGCCAAGGGCGTTGGGCTGGCCGCCAATCAAGTCGGGGTGGCTCGACGAGTCGCGGTGGTTGGCGTCGAGCAGGAACGGCTGGCCATGGTGAACCCGGTGATTCTGAGCGCGGAGGGGCGCGCGCGCCAGGAGGAAGGCTGCCTGTCGGTGCCGGAGGTCTATGGAGAGGTCGAGCGTCCGGAATCGATCGTGCTCGAGGCGACCGGCGCGGACGGCACGCGCTACCGGCGGGAGGCGAGCGGACTGCTGGCGCGCGCGATCCAGCACGAGATCGATCACCTCGACGGCATCCTGTTCCTCGACCATCTGAGCGCGCTCAAGCGTCAGCTCCTGCTGGCGCGCTACAAGAAAGAGCATCGGGGTGAAGCTGTGATCAAGACTCTTCGCCCGGAGCCCGTCCGGCCGCGGTAATGCGCATCGTCTTCTTCGGCACCCCCGATTTCGCGGTGCCGAGTCTGGAAGCGCTGCTGGCCGAGCGCGCGCAGGTCGTCGGGGTCGTCACCCAGCCGGACAAACCGAAGGGCCGCTCGCGCAGTGCCCTGATTCCCCCGCGCATCAAGCAGGTTGCCGACCGGCACGGCCTTCCGGTGCTGCAGCCGGAGCGGCCCACCGGCGACGTCTTCCTCGCCGCGCTCCGGCACTGGCGCCCCGAGCTCGGCGTGGTGGTGGCATACGGACACGTGCTGCGGGCCGACGTGCTTTCGCTTCCTTCGCGCGGGATGTTGAACGTGCATGCCTCGCTGCTGCCCCATCTGCGCGGCGCGGCCCCGATCAACTGGGCCATTCTGCAGGGGGACGCGGAGACCGGGATCAGTGTCATGCAGATGGAAGCCGACCTCGATAGCGGCCCCGTGCTCCGCCGCGCGCCTACTCGGATCGGTGCCCAGGAGACCGCGGGGGAGCTTCGGGCGCGGCTCGCCTCGCTCGGCGCGGAGACGCTGATTGAAACCCTCGCTCTGCTCCGGCTGGGACAGCTCACGGCAGAGCCGCAGGATCCGGCCCTCGCGACGTATGCGCCGAAAATCGACCGGCGGGTGACCAAGCTCGACTGGAACGAAACCGCGGCATCGGTCGCCCGCCGAGTGCGCGCGTTCGACCCGGCGCCCGGCGCCTGGGCGAGCTTCGCAGGGAGCGAGGTGAAGCTGTTCGGAGTCACGGTCA
The DNA here is from genome assembly GCA_036007005.1 of Gemmatimonadales bacterium. GTDB lineage: Bacteria > Gemmatimonadota > Gemmatimonadetes > Gemmatimonadales > GWC2-71-9 > JABFSM01. The sequence goes on along the minus strand of DASYPD010000509.1, from coordinate 13,225 downwards.
GCGAGGGAGAGGGCCAGCCTGGAGAAGTGCTGCCAGGCGCTGATCCGCTGCGGGTGGCGACCGGCCGGGGGGTCGTCGAGATTCAGGAAGTACTGCCGGCGGGTGGCAGGCGTATGGCGGCGCAGGCCTGGATGCGGGGCCGCGGCCCTCGCCCCGGACAGCTCCTCGCGTGAGACCCTTGCCCCGGCTGCTCGCCGTGACGACGGATGCCGTCTGCCGGAGCCCCGATTTCAGCGAGCGCACCGCGGCCCTGGTACGCATCGGCCCGGCGCTCGGAGTGCTGGTACGCGCCCCGGGCTCACCGACGGCGGAGCAGGCAAGCTTTGCCGAGCGCGTGACCGCGCTGGCGCGACCCGCGGAGGCGACAGTGCTGGTGCACGGCAGGCCCGACCTCGCGCGCGCCGTCGACGCGGACGGCGTGCAGCTCCGGCAGGACGATCTAGCGCCGGCCGACGCGCGGCGGGTCTTCTTGTCCGGTTGGATCGGGGTCGCGATTCACAGCCGCGCGGAAGCCGCAGCGGCGATCGAAGCAGGAGCGGATTTCGTGGTGGCGGGTAACGTATTCGAGACGTCGTCTCACCCCGCGCGCCCCGCGCGCGGAGTGGGCTGGCTGACTGAGATCTGCTCGCTGGGCAGGCCGGTCATCGCGATAGGAGGCGTTACGCCGGACCGTGCAGCCGAGCTGCAGCGAGCCGGCGCCTGGGGCGCGGCCGCAATCTCGGCACTCTGGGAGGCTCCCGATCCGACTGCGGCGGGACTCGGCATTCTCACCGCCTGGAACGGAACCACATGAAGGAGTTCACGGTCGTACTCAACGGGGAACTCCACCGCCTGAGCGGAGCGCCGTCGCTCGAGGATCTGCTGAGCCAGCTCGAGCTCGACCCTCGCGCGGTGGTGGTGGAGCTCAACCGGCGCATCGTCCGCAAGCAGGAACTTGCCGTCACCCGCCTGGCGGAGGGTGACGCCATCGAGCTGGTGCATTTTGTCGGAGGAGGTTGAGATGAGTGAGCTGATCGCCGGAGTGGAGACGGGTCTCGACCAGCCGCTGGTCATCGCCGGCAAGAGCTTCCGCTCCCGGCTGTTCGTCGGCACCGGCAAGTATCGCGACAACGAGCAGATGGCGGCTGCCCTGGAGGCCTCGGGGGCCGAGTGTGTCACGGTGGCGGTGCGCCGGGTCGAGCTGGACCGCCGGAAGGAAGCAAGCATCCTGCATCATCTCGATCCGACGAAATACTTCCTGCTCGCCAATACCGCCGGCTGCTACAGCGCGGAAGAGGCCATCCGCTTCGCGCGGCTGGGCCGCGAGGCCGGTTTCAATGACTTCGTCAAGCTCGAGGTGATCGGGGACAAGGAAACGCTGCTTCCCGACAGCGAGGGATTGTTGCTCGCCGCGAGCACCCTGGTGAAGGAAGGATTCACCGTCTTGGCGTACAGCAACGATGATCTCATCACCGCACTGCGGCTGGAAGAGGCCGGCTGCGCCGCGGTGATGCCGCTGGCTTCGCCGATCGGAAGCGGGCTCGGCCTGCTCAATCCTTACTCGATTCGAACCATCAAGCGCCGGCTCTCCGTCCCCGTCATCGTGGATGCAGGAGTCGGGACGGCGTCCGACGCCTGCCTCGTGATGGAGCAGGGCGTCGACGGCATCCTGATGAATACCGCGCTGGCGGAGGCCGGGGAACCGGTGGCTATGGCCACTGCGATGCGACTCGCAACCGAAGCCGGTCGCCTGGCCTTTCTGGCCGGCCGCATGCCGAAGCGGGAAGTGGCGGCTCCCTCCTCGCCGACCACGGGGATGGTTTCGTGAGGTGAATCCCGGTCTTGCTCCCCGGGCCGCTGCCTGGCGGGTGCTTCACGATCTCCCTCGCGGCATCCCGTTCGACCTCGCCCTGCGGCGCGCGCTGGGTGGGTTATCCGAGACGGATCGGAGCCTCGCGCATGAAATCGCGGCAGGAGTGCTGCGACAGCGCACCGCACTCGACGCCGCGCTCACGCCCCACCTCAAAGCCGGAACCGACGCAGTTCGCGATGATCTGCTGGACATCCTTCGGCTGGGAGCGTATCAGATCCTCTTTCTGGAACGCGTGCCCAGCCACGCGGCAGTGGATACCGCTGTCACCCTCGGGCGCCGCTTCGGCGGCGCGAGTGTCGGCGGGTTCATCAATGCGGTGCTACGGAAAGTGGCGGACGACAGTCGGACAGAGGAAGGATCGGTCCGCCCTTCCGACCGTCCGACCGTCCGACCCCAGGATCTTGCCGCGGAATATTCCCACCCCGAGTGGCTCGTCTCCCGCTGGATCGCACGCTTTGGCCCGGAGGAAACCGAGCGGTTGTTGCGCGCGAACAACTCCAGGCCACCTCTGGTCATCCAGCCGGCGCGCTGGAGTCTCGAGGCGATCACCGCGAGTCTCGATGCGCAAGGGATCGCGTGGGCGCGGGCGCCTTACGGTGCCGGACTGGTGATCCGAGACCACCGTCCGCAGGACCTGCCGGGTCTCGCCACGGGAGCCTGCTACATCCAGGACCCGGCGCAGATCCTGGTGGTGCGCCACGCCGCGATCCCGGAGGGCGCCAGCATCTTCGACGCCTGCGCCGCGCCGGGAGGCAAGAGCGTCGCGCTCTCCCGGCACGCGGGAAGCCTCGTCGCTGCAGACTTGCGCCCGGCCCGCGCGCGGCGGCTGCGGGAAAACTTGCGGCGTGCAGCCGATGCCGAATGCGCAGTGCTCGTGGCCGATGCGGCGGCCCCGCCGGTCCGGGCGCAGGATGCGGTGCTGCTCGACGTACCCTGTCTCGGCACCGGCACGTTCGCCCGCCATCCCGATGCGCGCTGGCGAGTCACCCCGGATGCCCTCACGAGGCTGACCGCGCAGGCCGCGCGATTGATCCGTGCGCAGGCGGAGGTCGTCCGCACAGGCGGGCTGTTAGTTTTCGCCACCTGTTCGCTGGAGCCGGAGGAGAACGAGTTGCAAGTCGAGGCCTTTCTGGCGGCAGATCGGCGCTTTCGCCGTGAGCCGCCCGAGGGAGAGGCCCTGTCCGCGGAATTGCTGACTTCCGCAGGCGATCTCTTCCTGCTGCCCCATCGTCATGGGACCGACGGCTCCTATGCGGCCCGGCTGCGCCGGGTGGCCTAGATGAGCGCTCGCTTCGACCTACGCAGGCTGCGACCGGACACCGTAAGGGGACGCGAGCGGCTGCGAGCGGCGCTCCTGCTGGCCGCGGCGGCACTGGGTGGGTACTTCGTTACCTGTGTCGCCTATCCCGCTCCTCTCATGACCCGCGATTATGCCGTGGGTCGCGTGCTCGGCCTGCCCCTGGACGAAGCGGAGAAAGTCCTGGCGGAGGAAGGTCTGAAAACGAAGCTCGATGGGGAACGAGCGGACCCGGTTATTCCCGCGGGCCACGTGGTCTGGCAGGATCCCCCTCCCGGGGTCGCCTTGCCTCGCGGAGCGGTAGTGCATTTGACCACCAGCGATGGAGCGGCGCCTGTGTCAGTGCCCGACGTGGCCGGCTTCGAGGTTCCGCAAGCGCGCCAGGTGATCGAGGTCGCCGGGCTGCGGATCGGGGAGGTCGATACCGTGCCCAACGTCGCCGATGCCGGCGTCATCGTCGCGACACGACCGCCGGGCGGTACGGCCCGCCCCGCGGGCTCCAAGGTCGGGCTGCTAGTGAGCAAAGGGCCGGCCGACACCCGCGTCCCCGATGTGGTCGGCCTGGACCAGGAGGAAGCACGGCGCCGGCTCGAAATGGCGGGCCTCAAGGTCGGCAAGATCGCGATGCGCGCGGGCCGGGGCCGCGCCGGACTCGTGCTGCAGCAGCGCCCGGGGCCGGGAGTGCTGAGCCCGAAGGAAACTCGCGTCGATCTCCTGATCATTCCATGAGAGGGGAGCGCCGGTGAGCGTTCGCATTGCCCCCTCCGTGCTTTCCGCCGACCTGGGCCGCCTGCGCGAGCAGCTGGCGGAGGTGGAGCGCGGCGGTGCCGATTGGATTCACGTGGACGTCATGGACGGCCGCTTTGTCCCCAATCTCACCTTTGGGGCGCCGCTGATTCGCAGTCTGCGTGGGCTTACCCGGCTGCCGCTCGATGTCCATCTGATGGTGCTCGAGCCGGAGCACTACATCGATGAATTCGCCGATGCCGGTGCGGCGCACTTCACCTTCCACCCCGAGGCGACCATTCACGTGCAGCGGCAGCTCGCACGGGTGCACGAGCGAGGAATGCAGGTGGGCCTCGCGCTCAATCCGGCCGCTCCCCTCGCCTGGCTCGAAGAAGTGCTCGACGAGCTGGACCTCGTGCTGCTGATGACGGTCAATCCGGGGTTCGGGGGCCAGCATTACATTGAGGCTGCGACGGAAAAAATCCGCCGGGTGCGGCGGCTGCTCGATGCGCGGCACAGTGGCGCGGCGTTGGGTGTCGACGGCGGGATCACCGTGGACACCATTCGCAGAGCCTGGGAGGCGGGCGCGGACACCTTCGTGGCGGGCACCGCCGTGTTCGGCGAGCCGGATCCTGCCGCGGCCATCGGACAGCTCAAGCAGGCCTGCGCGACCGCCGTCTAGCCGGAGGGGGAATGCGAAAGCAATGGGGAATGGTGCTCGCGATCGTCGCGGGCCTGCTGCTCGGGGCCGCGGCCCTGGTGCGCTTCGGCCCCAAGATCGAAGGCGTCGAAGTCGGTAAGCGCGCTCCGGATTATCGCGCGGTCCGCCTGGGCACCCAGGATTCGGTGTCCCTGCACCAGGAGGCCGGCGGCAAAGTCACCCTGATCAACATCTGGGCGACCTGGTGCATTCCGTGCCGAGCGGAGATGCCCGCGATCGAGAAGCTGTACCGCGAGCTCGGACCCAAAGGCCTCCGCGTCCTCGCCGTGAGCATCGATGAAGGGAATGCCGCGGACGTGCAGAGCTTCGTCCAGGAGCTTGGCCTCAGCTTTGAGATCCTGCACGACCAGTCCGGCGAGATTCAGCGAGTCTATCAAACCACGGGCGTACCGGAAAGCTTTCTGCTCGACAAGAACGGCGTGATCGTCAAGAAAGTCATCGGCGAGCATCCCTGGAGCTCCCCCTCCAATCAGCGCATCATCGCCGACCTGCTCGGTGGCGACTAGCCGCATCCTCGGCATCGAGACGAGCTGCGATGAAACCTCCGCGGCGGTGCTTCGGATAGAAGGCGGCCGCCCCGCTCTGGCCAGCCTCGTCATTCTCTCGCAGGACATCCATCGAGTCTTCGGCGGCGTGGTTCCGGAGCTCGCCAGCCGCGAGCATCTCCGGACCATCGGCCAGGTCGTCGATCGCGCGCTGGCCGAGGCAGAGACCGGCCTCTCGCAACTCGACGGCATCGCGGTGACCGCCGGTCCGGGGCTGATCGGCGCCCTGCTGGTGGGCCTCATCTACGGGAAAGGCCTCGCCTTCGGCCTCGGCAAGCCGCTCATCGGCGTGCATCACCTCGAGGGCCATCTTTTCGCGCCCTGGATCGAGGACCGCTCGCTCGCGCCGCCCTTCATCGCGTTGCTGGTGAGCGGCGGACATACGCTGCTGCTCGACGTCACCGAATGGGGCCGCTATCGCTTACTGGGTGAGACGCTCGATGACGCGGCCGGCGAGGCCTTCGACAAGGTGGGAACGCTGCTCGGACTTCCCTACCCCGCAGGAGCGCAACTCGAGCAACTCGCGCGCGGCGGACGGAGCGGCCGGTTCGATTTCCCGAGACCGATGCTCAAGCACGACTACGCCTTTTCCTTCAGCGGGCTCAAAACCGCGGTGCTGCGAGCAGTGCGCGCCAGCAACGACCTGGCCGCCGACCAGGCGGATCTTGCGCGAGGCTTTCAGGACGCGATGATCGAGGTGCTGGTCGAGAAAACCGCGCGCGCCGTGGAGGAGCTCGATCGGCCGGTCGCGGTGATCGGAGGCGGCGTCGCATGCAATCGGGCGCTGGCCACAGCGCTGACGGAACGGTTGGCGGGACTGGCGCGGGTCGTGGTCGCCTCGCCGCGGCTCAACACCGACAACGCCGCCATGATCGCGGCGGCGGGAGGGTGGCGGCTGGCCCGGGGCGAACGCTCCAGTCTCGAGCTCGAACCCTTCGATGCGGGACCGCTGCCGGGATTAGATTCTTCCTCCTCATGACCACGGTCTATCCCTTCAATTTTCACGTCGGCCCTCTCAACGTGACGGGCTACGGGATCATGATGATGGTCGGCTTCCTCATGGGAGGCTGGCTGATGGACCGCGACCTGCGCGAGCGCGGTTTGCACCACGAGTATGCCGCGGACATGACCGTGGCCGCGGTGATCGGAGGCATCCTTGGTGCCAAGCTCTGGTATGTCGCGGCCACGGGCGAGCTGAGCTCGTTGTTCAGCCGGGGCGGACTGGTCTGGTACGGAGGCTTCCTCGGGGGAGTCGCGGTGGTATTGCTGAACGGGCGGCGGCTCGGCGTGCCGATGCGCTGGACCATGGAGCTCGTCGCGCCCGCGCTGCCGGCGGCCTACGCGCTCGGTCGCATCGGCTGTTTCATGGTGGGGGACGACTACGGCGTTCCGAGCGCGGTGCCGTGGGCCGTCAAGTTTCCGCAGGGGCTTCCCCCCACCACGGCCGCCGCGCTGGCGCGCGACTTCCACGTCGCGATCCCGGCCGGAGTTTCGCCGGAGACCGTCCTCGCGGTGCATCCGACCCAGCTGTACGAAACGATCCTGATGCTCGCGGTCTTCATGCTGCTCTGGCGCCTGCGCCAGCACCGGCGAGGGACCGGCTGGCTGTTCGGGCTTTATCTCGTGCTGGCAGGCTCCGAGCGGTTTCTGGTGGAGTTTCTGCGGGCCAAAGAGGATCGGCTCTTCGGGGACTTTACTGTCGCGCAGCTCACCGCGCTCGCCATTGTGCTGGTCGGCAGCTTCTTCATGGTACGGTGGAAACACGCAGAAGCCGTGGCGCCGGGCCCGTTCCTCTCCGGAAACAAGCCCACCAAATAGCGCGGTGTCAGGGCCGCTGGCGCGGCTCCCGCTCTTCGGGTCCGACCCGTTCGCGCATCCGCTCGAGCTCGGCTCGCACCTCGGCGAGATCGGCCTCGATCCGGTCGATGGAGCGCAGCAGCTCCCTTTCGGAGGGCGCGCCGCCCGCGTCGCGTTCGCCAGCTTCGCCAGCGTGCGGGACCGGCGCCGGCGTCGCCGTGACCCGCCGCGGCTCGACCAGGAAGATCCACGCCAGCCCGATGAGCGCGAGCAGCAGGAGCAGGGCCTGCGCGGCAAGCGACTCCGCCGTCGGATAAATCCCCATCGCGGGAATCCGGGGGGCCCAGCCGAGCGGGGTGAGCGAGAGGGCTCCGGATTCCTGCAGCTCCGCGATACCCTTTCCCGCGAAGACGAAGGCCATGTAGTACAGCAGGGTGCCGGTCACCGCGAAGAGAGGCTTGAGCGGCAGCCGCACGCCGAACCGATTGATGGCGAGGTAGACCAGGCCTAACACGCCCGCTCCCGCCAGGAACCCCGCACCGATGGGAGCCCAGTCGCCCGCTCCCCCGGACACCGCCAGCGCCTTGTAGAAGAGCACCGTCTCGAATCCCTCACGGTAGACCGCGAGAAAGGCGACCGAGGCAAGCGCCAGCGCGGAGCCCCGGCTCAGCGCGCTGGCCAGCTTGTTCCGGACGAAGCGATTCCACTTCGCCACTTCCATCTTGGAGAACAGCCAGTAGCTCACATAGAAGAGCGTCCCCGCGGCCAGCAGCATCACCCCGCCTTCCAGGCCCTCCTGGTGCGAGCGGGAGAGCGCAAACACCGTTTCCAGCACCGCGGCCGTGAGCAGGCTCATCAGCACAGCCGCCAGCACGCCCCAATGAATGTCGCGGCGGCGGTGCGCGTTGCCGGTGCGCACCAGAAATGCCATCAAGGCGCCGATGACCAGGATCGCCTCGAGCCCTTCCCGCACCAGAATCACGAACGACTGGAAGAACAGGTTGGACGCGGCCGGGCGATCCACGATCGTGCGTTCCGCGCGCTCCAGCGCCCGGGCGAGCTCGAGGCGGATCTCGCTGAGCTGCGCCACGGTCGCGCCCGAGCCGGCCCGAGCTCGCAGGCTCGAGAACGCCGCCTCGATCCGCGACGTCAAACCGGGATCCCTCGCGGTGAGCTCGCGCTCGACCTGCTCGAACGAGATGTACGCGTCCATCGCCGTGCTGCGCGCTTCTTCGGCCCGGCCCGCCCGGGCCAGCCGGTAGGCGCTATCGAGCTGCCGCCTCACCTCGGTGAACACCGCCCCCATCGCGCCCGCGGACTGACTCGGCTGGGTCCGCACCGCGGAGAGCTCCGCCGCCGTCGCATTGGACCCCAGGGCCGCGAGCACTTCCGCATCGCTCAGGCGCGCCGTGGTAGGGAACGACCGCAGTTTGGCGGGCACGCTGCCCTGCGGACTCGGCAGCCGCAGAGCCGAGGCATACAAGGCCACGGCCCAGCGCTCTTCCGCCGAGAGCACGTGCTCGTAGGGCGTCATCGCCGTGCCGGCAGTGCCGACCGTAATCCGGCGGTAGAAGTCGAGCGGCGAGCTACCGGTCAGCGCCGCAGCGTCCGCGAGGTTGGCGGGACGGGGATTGAGTGCCGCTGCCTGAGGACCGTCACCGCGGCCGGTGGCACCATGGCAGGCTGCGCAATTCGCCCGATATACCTCGCGCCCCTGGGCCAGCGAGGGTACCTGCGCGGGAATCTCGTCGAGCGGGATTCTGAGCTCCGCAGCAAGCCCGTCCACGAGCTCCTGCACTCCCCTTGCGAGGGAATCAGGATCCGCGAGCCGCGCCACCATAGCATCCAGCCGGTCGAGCCTCGTCGTGACACCAGCGGCCGTGTGAACGGGAAGTCGTGCTGCGTTGCGGCGCGCCTCGGCCAGAAAGAGCCGGGTCTCCTCCACTTCGGGCGGAGCCACGATACGCCCGTTCCGTACGCCCAGCCGGTACTCCCCTGCTGCCAGCTGGGCGGTCGCCGCGAGCCGCCGCGCCGCGGCCGCATCCTGCGCCCAGGCGGCGGCAGGAATAGCTCCCAGGAACAGAAGCCAGAGAGTCAACCACTTATAGGACATTGCCTTAAATGTAGAATGGTTTAATCGGAATTCCAGCGTAAGCGTTCAGCTGCCCTCGACAAGCGCAACCGCGCCGGCCGTGCGCTCGGTGTGGGAGAGCGACAGGGAGATGCGGATTACGCCCGCCTGCTCCGCGGCATGAACCGCATCGCCGTGCAGGCGAATGCTGGGGCGCCCCGCTTCGCTGCGTTCGACTTCGATATCGCGCCAGCTGACTTGCCGCGCGCCCGCAATGCCTTGCAAGGCCTTGTAGACCGCCTCCTTTGCGGCCAGGCGGGCCGCCAGATGCTTCGCGGGGTGGGCGAAACGCAGGATGTAGCTGCGCTCCTCTTCCGTGAGAACTCGTCGCAGCAGCCGTTCGCCCCAGCGATCGAGCAGGCGCTGTGCCTCGCTCACTTCGACCAGGTCGATACCTACGCCGAGCACCGCCATCAGAGATTCCAGACCCAGTTGGTGAGAGGCGAGAGCCATCCAGGCGCGGGGAGATAACCTCCCAACACCAGCCCGAGCCAGCCCGCCAAGGTGAGGAGGACGGCTCCGACGAGTAGCAGCGGCCACCAGGGCCGGCGCCAGGCGTGCAGCTCCGCAGCGCGCCGAGTCCACTGCCGGAGCTCCGCGTGAGCGGTAGCCTCGAGCCGCTCCCAGGCGGCATCGAGCTCACCGGCCACCCGACGGAGTGCTTCGTTCCAGGACTGGGATCCCGGCGCGAGCCGCTCGACGCCCTCTTCCAATCCGACGCCCGCCGCGGAAAGCCGTGCGGCGAGCACTCGGCGCTCCTCGGCATCGGGCAAGACGCCCGTCAGCCGCTTTCCAGGATAGCGCGAAGCCGCCGCGGCATCCCGGAGTCGGCGCTCGATTTCCTCCAGCAGCACCCGGGTTGCCGCAGCGACGGCATGCTCCCACAGCGAGAGCCAGGTGCTTTCGCCGAGGACAGCGCGGGCGCCGGGTCCATCGCCCGAGTCCAACAAGGCCCGGGCCGCGGCGGCGCGCTCAAAGAGCTGGGTGAGCAGCTCGAGCCGCACTCCGTCGAGGGCCGCATCGAAGGGTGTCTTTTCGCCCGGCGGAAGCACCAGCCTGCCGAGCATTGGCCCCAGCTCTGGCAGCACGTCCTGCGGCGCACCGGCGCTCATCGCGTTTCCCACGACGGCGGCTCCTGCGATCCTGGCTCCAGGGCGAGCAAGGGTCGCCGCCCGGTGCGTGCCGCATAGCGTGAGGCGAAGGCGGGCAGGGCATCGGCGTGAAACTCTGAGCGCGGCAAGCCGCTCGCGCGCAGCGCAGGTTCGATGGCCGCCGCATCCCCCTCGATCTCCATCAGCACGTCCATGCGGGGATACCACTCGAGCCGCACCGCGGCATCGCCCAGCTGGTAGTATTCGACATAGCGATCGATGCGATAGCTCTCGCGGAAGCCGAGCGCTTGGAGAAAGACCTCTGCCGGCGCGTCGCCGCGGAGCTCGTACTCCAATTCACGCCGTGCCTTATAGCCTTCGGATGTGATCTCCGTAGGCCCCTTCCAGCCCAAATGGACCGCTTCGCTCCCGTCCGGTTTGCGAAACACGCGGAGCCGCAGCACCTCGTCCTTGGCGAGCAAGGAGCCGTCCCGGTCATAGCGGCGATCGAGCATGAGGCCCGCAAAGCCGGGTCGCGCGCCCGCCGCAAGCAACCGCCGCCGCATCGCCGCGGGATCCTGGAGCACGACCTTGAGCTCGCGCTCTAGGATAGGATGGCCTCCCGCGCGCGCGGCAGATCGGAAAAGTCGGCAAAGACCGCGTAGGCCCCCGCGGCCTGGAGCTCGGCCACGCTGAAGCCACCGGTGGCCACCGCGACGCTGCGCGCCCCGATACAGCTGCCGCAGTACACATCGGCGGGAGTATCCCCGATGATCACGACTTCGGCACCCGTCGGCACCCGCCCGAAGTGCACTGCCGCGCGACGAGCTGCGATCGGCGGGAGTTCCGCGCGCTCGGCGTGATCGGAGCCGAAGGCTCCGACGAGGAAGCGGTCCGGATCGAGTCCTGCCGCACGCAGCTTGAGCCGGGCACCGGGGACCACATTACCGGTGAGCAACCCCAGCACGACGCCCCCTTCTGCTTCCAGCGCGTCGAGCAGCGCGGGGATCCCGGGCATCACACGGGAGCGATGGCCGTGGATGGCCAGCTCCAGCTCGAGGTGAGCGACGTAGCGCTCCAGTACCGCCGCGACTTTCCTGGAGTCGGGGGGCAAGGGATCGCCCGCGGCGGCGAGCAGTTCCATGACGATCTGGGGATCCGTCTTGCCGTCGAAGCGGATTCCTTCCATCGCGGCAAGATCGGAGACCCGCTCAGCCAGGGCGGCGAGAATGGCGCGGCGTCCCGCGCCCGCGCTCAGGAGGAGGGTGCCGTCGATGTCGAAGAGGACGAGCTTGCGCTTCACGCCTGAATCGGCGCGCTGCCGCTCTCTGCCGCGCAATCCCGACAGAGCGTTATGCCCCGCATGGTGCAGATGACGCAGAGGAACGTTCCGCAGCCGCGACAGGGATAGCCCTCGGAGGCCCGCTCCTCCAGCCCGCAGGCGCGGCACACCATCGCATCGGTCGCGGGGGGCTTCGAGGGATGGGACATAAGCGGCTAATCGACGATGGAATACAGCTTGATCTTGTTGATCAGCGTGGCGCGCGAAATCCCCAGCTCTTTGGCGGCCCGGGTACGGTTACCGCCGTGATAGCGCAGGGTCCGCTCGATGTGCTGATGCTCCAGCACATCGAGGCTCATGGGCGTGTGGCGGCGGTCGCCGATGCCCGGCCGGGCGCGGAACTCTCCCGGCAGATGCTCGACATTGATCGCGATCTGGCCGCGCGCCAGCAGCATCGCGCGCTCGAGCACGTGCTCCAGCTCGCGCACGTTGCCGGGCCAGGCGTACTCGAGCATGCGTCCCAGTGCGTCCGAGCTGAGGATCGGCGGGCCATCGGGGTAGATGCTTCTGGTAGCGCCGTGGAGGGAGGCGATCAAGCCAGCGCGGTCGTCGGGACTCCGTTCTCGCAGCGGCGCCAGCGCGAGCGGCATGACGCTGAGCCGGTAGAACAGGTCCTGGCGAAAGCGCTCCGCTTCCACCTCCGGCGCGAGGTCACGGCGGGTGCCCACCATCAGCCGGGTATCGACCGTGATGTCCTGGCTGCCCGCGAGCCGCCGGAAGCTCTTGGTCTCGAGGGCGCGCAGCAGCTTGGGCTGAAGCTCGGCTGGAAGATCCCCGATTTCCCGCAGCAGCAGGGTTCCTCCATCGGCCAGCTCGAGCAGACCGCGGCGCCGCTCGGTCGCCTCGATGAAGGCGCCCTTCTCGTGCCCGAAGATGAGGGATTCGAGGTAGGCCGGCTGCTGCCCGCTCAGCCGCACTTCGAGAAAGGGCTTCGCCGCGCGCGCACTCAGATCGTGGATCAGCCGGGCGGCCCATGCCTTGCCGCTGCCGGGCTCGCCCGTGAGCAGCAGCGTGGTGCGCTCACTCTGAGCCAACAGGCCGATTTGATGGGCCAGCTGCCGCATTGCGGCCGAACCGCCTAGGGAGTCGAGCCCGAAGCGCGGGGAACCGCTCCGCAATACCACCTCGACAACCCGCCTGCGTTTTCCTTCCACAGCTCCTTGCCGGGCCAGCGTCAGCAGGAGCTCCGGGGCTTCGGCGGTATCGGCGACCCGGCTGGCACCGGCACTCATCACCCGCGCGGCGACTCCGGGCGCGATCCTTTCACCGAAGGCGATGACTGGCGCTTCGCGCGAGCCCAGTCGCGCAATCAACTCCGGCGCCGCCTCCGCCAGTTGGATCGCCAGACAGACCACATCGGGACGAGCCCGCTCGAGGGTAGCGAATCCGGCTTCTCCGTTAGGCTCCCGCAACACCTCGCAACCGGCTTGCTCGAAGCGCAAGCCGGTACTGCGCAAGGTCCCCGGATCGTCGTGGATCAGCAGGACGGCGTCGGTCATGGTCTGTCAAGAATGTAGGCAGTTGAGCCTTGGCGCAATATCAGGCTTTGCGCAGCTTGTTTTCGAGCGTTAGCGCCCGGCGGTCATCACGGTGAGGGCTCGGGGCACGACTTCAGCGGTAAAGGGGGTTCCGCCGACGACGTCGCCGTCGAACTCGACCGGCAGTCGTTCGGCCGCCTCGACGGTGAAGCGGGTGCCCCGCGCGTAGCGGATATAGGGCGTCT
>DASYPD010000508.1:0-2779 GCA_036007005.1 Gemmatimonadales bacterium | reverse complement strand
GGGCAGCCTGATGGGCCACGTCATTTTCGGGGTGATTCTCGGGATCGCCGCGGCGCTGCTGCTCAAGCCGGGCGGTGCACGGCCGAGCATGGCATAGGGCGTCCAGCTTGGAGCTATGGCGCCAGGGTTTGGATTTCCACGCGTGACGCCCGCGCCGAGGTCCGCCAGATGCGATGGATTTGCGCCTGGTAATCGCTCGCCCTGGACTGGAAGATGTTGGGCACCCAGGTCTGCGGGTTACGATCGATGATCGGAAACCAGCTGCTCTGCACCTGTACCATGATCTTGTGTCCCGCCTGGAAGCGGTAGCTCTGCGTATGGAGGTCGATGCTGAACGGGGTGACCGCGTTCGGCACCAGCGGCACCGGCCGCTCGAAGGATTTCCAGAACCTGCCCCGGAACACGTCGTTCGCCACCATGAGCTGATAGCCGCCCAGCTTGAAGTCGGCGGGATAGTCCTCCGGATAGACGTCGATCAGCTTCACGACCCAGTCGGCATCCTGGCCCGTGGTGCTGGCGAAGAGCCTGGCGGTGATCTCGCCCGCCAGCACCACATCCTGGCTGAGCGGCTCGGTTTCCCAGCTCAGCACATCGGGCCGCCCTTGCGCAAAGCGCTGGTCCTCCAGCAGCCAGGTATACCAGCCTGATCCCTTGGGGTAATAGGTCGGCTCGATCGGCCGCGGTCGATAGGGCACCGGATGCGCCGGGTCGCTGACGTAGCTGTCGAACGCCGAGCCCTCGGCGCTGTTCGGCGGCGTAAAGGAGAGCTTCCCGCCGGCGTGGAAGTAGAGGCTCCTGGTGCCCGCCTCGCGCGGCGGCCAGGAGTCGAAGGTTCGCCACCGGTTGCTGCCTGCCTCGAAGACCGTCGCCTCGGGCTGCACCAACTGGCCTTGATCCTTGAGATAGTAGGCGAAGAAGGGAGCTTCGATCTTGCCGCGGAAGTATTCGCCCGTGGGCGAACCGAAATCGATCTTGCCGAGCTTCTGGCCGGGGCCACCGCTCCAGCCGCCGTGCCGCCAGGGCCCGACGACGAGGAAGTTCTGCCGCTGGGCGTCGTGCCGCTCGAGCTCGCGGTAGATGGTGACCGGGCCGTAGAAGTCCTCCTGGTCCCACCAGCCCGCGACGTTGAGCGTGGGCACGGTGACGCGGGTTAGGTACGGCCGCATCGCCTGCCGCTTCCAGAACGCATCGTAGTTCGGATGGCTGGCGAAATCGGTCCAGCTCGGCAGCCGCTTGTCTTTGAGGACATTGCGCTGGATGTTGGAGAGCGGCCCCACGTTGAGGTACCACTCGTAAGTGTCGTAGCGGTCAAATGCGAAATCGGAGTTCTCCCGGGTCGCCTCGGTGAGCCAGGCGTACTCGAAGCCGTAGCTCAGCCGGAAAGCGCCGTTGTGGTGGAAGTCGTCTCCGAGGAACATGTCCGCGGGCGAAGCTTGCGGGCTCACGGCCTTGAGTGCGGGATGGCCGCCGAGCATACCCATCGCCGTGGTCCAGCCGGCATAGCTCACGCCCAGCATACCGACCCGGCCGTTGTTGCCGGGAACATTGGCGAGCAGCCAATCGATCGAATCGTTGGTATCGGTGCTCTCGTCGATGGCGCCCGCCGGTGCGTTCGGGGGCCTGGGCGGCCGCTGCATCACGAAGGTGCCCTGGCTCTTGTAGCGTCCGCGGATGTCCTGAAAGACGAAGAGGTAGCCGTCCTGGGCGAGGGGGAGATAGGCGCCGCCGAGGCTGCCGCGCGAGCCGGCCACGCCGTAGGGAGTGCGGGTGAAGAGGAAGGGCAGGGGCTCGTTGGCGCCCTGCGGCCGGAAGATCTCCACGTGCAGCGTGACGCCGTCCCGCATCGGGATGTCGGCGCTCCGCTGCTCGTAAGCCGCGGGATCGTAGCGGGGGGCGGCCTGGGCCTGGAGCGGTCCGGCGGCCGCCAGCAGCAGGACTACGCAAAGCGCACGGCTCATTAGCACGCTCCGGCGCGCTCGGGATGAGCAAGCTTACTGCAATCCGAGCGAGCGGGGAATGGGCGGCGAAATCGTTAGATTCAGGTCATGCCCGCGCGACAGGCCAGATGACTCCAACCCAGCGCGCGCTGCTAACCCGCTGGCGCCGCCTGCTCGCGAGCCACTGGGTTATCCTGGTCGTCGCGTCCATCAGCGTGGCCCTGGGGCTCTCCAAGATTACCAGAGAGATCTTCGAGGGACCGCGGGGTGGCCTCGGCAGCCTCGATGCCAGCGCGCGGGCTTGGGTGCTCGCGCATCGCACGCCGTTCGGCAAGCAGGTCCTCGCCGCGCTTACCCTGCTGGGCTCGACCCTGGCCACGCTGATTCTGGTGTCCCTGCTGGCGTTCTGGCTCTGGCGCCGCAAGGATCATTTGGTCACGGCGGTGTTCGTCAGCGCGCCTGCCACCGCGGTGCTGCTGCTGCTCGGATACCGCGAGGTGATGACCCGCGAGCGGCCTCCGGGTGCTGCCGGCATCGTCGCGAACTCTTCGTTTCCCGGTGGTCACGTGATCGTCGCCACCAGTCTCTGGGTCACCCTGATGTATCTGCTCTGGCGGGAAAAGCTGCTGCCCCTGGGTCCGGCGCTGCTGGTGGCGGTCGTCTGGCCGTTGCTGGTGGCGGTGTCTCGTATCTATCTCGACGTGCACTGGACCTCGGACGTCATCGCGGGATGGTTGCTGGGCTTGAGCCTCGCGCTGGCGGCGGCCGCGGTGTACGAGCGCTGGCGGGTTACCGGGGGACGACTCGGCCGCAGTTGACGCCATTCCGCGGCGCACCTAAAA
>DASYPD010000507.1:0-4829 GCA_036007005.1 Gemmatimonadales bacterium | reverse complement strand
TGCCGGCCGGCGATGACTGGGTCGGACTAACCCGCGCATTCCTGTCGGCCGGCGCGCGGCACGTGGTGGCGACGCTCTGGCCCGTGGAGGACCGCGCGACCGCCGTCCTGATGGAGCGCTTCTACCGGGCCTTTGGCACGGGCTCCGATCCGGCAGCCGCACTCGCCCGCGCACAGCGCGACCTGCTCCGAGCGCCGACCAGCGCGCATCCGTTCTACTGGGCCGGTTTCGTCACGGTGGGTAGTGCCGGCCGGTGAGCAAGAGCGCTACCGCGTCCGTTCCATGAACCGTGGGCGTTGCAAGGAACTCAAGTTGGGCGGTGCGCCATGACCCAGAAGACCTGGACTCACAGCTGCCGAATCAGCGCGGGCCGTTCAATGTGCCTCACGGTCCTGCTCGCCTGGGCCGGCGGCTGCTCGGACTCCACCGGCACGGCGACGGCGAGTCTACCTGACGATCTGCCCGCCCTCATCGTGTCGGCGCCTATCCACGGGACCGGCAGTAACGGAAGCATCGGGAGGTCCGTCGGTGGTTCGCAGGTGAGCGTGGTCTTCGTCTCGCTGCCACCGGGAACGATTCCCGAAGGGATCTGGGCAACGATTCGCAACCAGGCGACGCGCCTGTCCATCACGGTGCCGGTGGTGGATGGAGGTTTCGATCCGATTGCTGTGGCCGCGGGCGTCGGAGATACCCTGGTGGTAGACGTCAGGCGCACGGGGTCCGCAAGCCCCATCCGTGGGTGGGAGGTGGTGTCGGTGCGTCGCCCGCCGCTCGTGGTTCGCACCAACCCGCCACCCCGAAAGGCGGATGTGCCGCTCAATAGCGTCATGCTCATCGTATTCAGCGAGCCGATGGACCCGGCAACGCTGAACCCCGAATCGGTCCAACTGTGGCACGATGCCACACGAGTAGCCGGAACCGTGCGGTTCAGCGATGGAACCGGCCTCCGCGCCGAGTTCCATCCCGATGTTCTCCTGACCGCTCAGATCGAGTACCGGCTGGTGCTCACCCCCGCCATTCGTGACCTGGATGGCGAGGCGCTTCCGTCGGGGGTCACGGTGCCGTTTACGACCGTGACCACCGGGCCGCTGGCCACGATAACCGTTTCCCCTAACCCGGTCACGCTGGCGGCCAACGGCGTGCAGCAGTTCACGGCCGTGGGGAAGGACGCCGCGGGCAACGTCGTCCCGGTCGCTCCCTCCTGGTCCGTGGTGGCCGGCGGGGGAACGATCGACAGCACCGGCCTATTCGTGTCGGGCGATGTGCCCGGGACCTTTCTGAACACCGTGCAGGCCAGGAGCGGGGGCATCACGGGCCAGGCGACTGTTACCGTGACGACCAGGATATTGGCCACGATCAACGTCCTCCCGGCCTCCGTCTGGCTGCCCATTAACGGCACCCAGCAGTTCTACGCCGAAGGCAAAGACGGCGACGGTAACCCGGTCGCGATTTCTCCTACCTGGTCGGTGACCGGCGGTGGCGGGAGCATCACCAGCTCCGGCCTGTTCACCGCGGGCGGCGTCCCAGGGACTTTCGGGAACACGGTGCAGGCGAGCAGCGGAAGCATCTCGGGGCACGCGACGGTCTCCGTAACCACCAGGACGTTGGCCAACGTCATCGTCATCCCGAGCCTGGCTATTCTCGCCGGAAACGGCACCCAGCAGTTCACCGCCGTAGGGATTGACGCGGCCGGCGACACTGTTGCGATTTCGCCGACCTGGAGGGTGACCGGCGGCGGCGGAACTATCAGCAGTTCCGGCTTGTTCACGGCGGGCCCAGTGCCCGGATTCTTTCAGTGGACCGTGCAGGCCGACGCCGAGGGAATTTCAGGCAACGCATCGGTTTCGGTAACCTCGCAGCCCGGCGGGGAACTGCTGTTTGCTGCCGTCACCGCGGGCGGCCAGCACACTTGCGGTTTGACTGAAGGCGGTTTCGCGTACTGCTGGGGAGACAACAGCTACGGCGCACTCGGTAACGGGACAAGGGCCGGCAGCTCGGCTCCGGTGGCGGTCGCGCTGCAACGGCCCTTCTATCTTTTGAGGGCTGGGGGTAATCACACGTGCGGCACGACGCCTTCCCCGTGGGTGGACAACTACGTCACCTATTGCTGGGGTGGGAACGCCTCCGGCCAGCTCGGCGATGGGACCACTCTCGACCGGACCAGCCCGCAGGCCCTCGATTCAACGGTGATCATTGGAGCGATAATAAGCTCCGGTCTCGAACACACCTGCGTCCTTGACCTTTGGGCCATTGGCTGGGATTACTGCTGGGGAGCCAACGACCGGGGTCAGCTCGACGACGGGACCACGATTGGCCGACTGAACCCGGTTTCGATCGAAAGGGTGAACTACACCCCCTTCGAGCACGTCACCGCGGGAGGATTCCACACTTGTGCCGAGGCAGGTGGACTCAATTACCCCTCCTTCCTCTGGTACTGCTGGGGCGCCAACGGTAACGGCCAGCTTGGCGACGGAACCACCACCGACCGCCTGAGCTGGGTGCTCGGCGGGGGGGGAATGAGCTTCGCTCAGGGTGGGGTGAGCGCGGGGCGACAGCATACGTGCGGGGTCACCGCCGCCGGCGCCGCGTACTGCTGGGGCCTCAACAGCAGCGGCCAGCTCGGCGACGGGACGACAACCCAGCGAACCAGTCCCGTGCTGGTGGCTGGGGGACTCCGATTCGCCGCGCTGAGCGCCGGGGACAACCACACGTGCGGCATCACCACCGCCGGCGCGGCCTATTGCTGGGGCCTCAACAGCAGCGGTCAGCTTGGGGACGGGACGACGACTCAGCGACTGACCCCGGTGCCTGTTGCGGGTGGGCTCACCTTTGCCATGAGCGGTTTCCCCTATTCGGGCACGCTCAGCGCGGGGCGGAACCACACCTGTGGGGTCACGACTGGCGCTGCTGTTTACTGCTGGGGCGCGAACGACCACGGACAGCTCGGCAACGGATCGACACTGGACAGTGCGGTCCCGGTGAGGGTGACGCGTCAGCCGTGAGAGGTTAGGGACTGGGGGACTAGGGGTCAGCGATCCCACCTAGTCCCCGTCGCCAGTCCCTACCTTCCGAGCCAGGTGTCTTGCAATACCGTCACCGGCTTGGTGTAGCTGCGCCCGTCCACTGTGAGCGTGACGATATAAGTCCCGGGCTCCACGCTCTGCAGCGCGCCGAAGCCGAAGCCGCCGCCGCCTCCGCCGCCCCCGCCGCCCCCGCCACCGGGGCCACCGGCGGTACGCTGCGGCGGGTTAGGGCCGAGGTTCCATTCCACACGGTTGAGCCCTGCATTCTTGCTACCGTCGAGGTTCCGGATCACCCGGCCGTTCACGTCGGTGATGCTGAGCTTGACGTCGCCCAGCGCGGCGGTCTTCAAGTAATAGCTGATCGCGGTGCCCCGCGGCGCGTTCTCGCCCACGAAGAGCCGTTGTCCCCCGATGTGCTGTCCCGCCTGCTGGTCGTTGAGCCAGGCGATTCCCGGACGGATGTCGAGCAGCACGGCGTCCTGTGACAGCGCCGAGGAGTTGAGCTGCTCGAGCGGCGTGATGTCGTCCGCGATCCAGACGCTGCGGCCGTGGGTCGCCACGATCAGATCGCCATCGCGGGGGTGAATCAGAATGTCATCCACCCGCACCGTGGGCAGGTTGTTCATGAAGCGCTTCCACTCCGCGCCGCCATTGGTGGAGAGGTAGAGCCCGAACTCGGTGCCGACATACAGTAGATCTTTGTTCTTGGGATCCTCGCGGATCACCTGGACGTTGCCGAACGCCGGAAGATTGCCGCTGATGCTTTTCCAGCTCTTGCCGTAATCGTGGGTGACGAAGGCGTACGGCTTGAGGTCGTCGCTGCGATGCCCATCCACCGAGGCGTAGGCCGTCGCCGGATCGAAATGCGAAGCCTCGAGCCGCGAGATCCAATAGACCTGGTTCGCCGGAAGTCCGGGCAGATTCTTGCCGACCTCGGTGAAGTTGAGTCCCCCATCCACGCTCACTTGCAGATTCCCGTCATCGGTGCCCGCCCAGACGACCCCGGGCATCACGGGAGACTCGGACACCGAGATGATGGTGCTGTAAGCGACCACGCCGTCGTTCTTGGAGAGCATCGTCTTGTCGCCCGCAACGCCCATCAGCTCGACCTTGCTGCGATCGATCTGCTTGGTCAGATCCGCGCTCGCGACCCAGGTATCCCCACGGTTGTAAGACTTGAAGAGCCGGTTGCCGCCGAGCCAGACGATGCTCGGGTTATGCGGGGAGAGAATGAAAGGCGTGTTCCAATTGAACCGGTACAGGTCGGTGGGACCGGCGTTGATCACATTGGGTCTCCCGCCGGCTCCAAAACCACCGCCACCACCGCCGCCGCCCCCGCCGCCGGGTCCCCGGCCGACTGCCGTTCCACGCGGCCGGATGCTCTGGGAGCGTCCCGTGCGGAGGTCGTAGCGGTTGGTAGCGCCGTCCTGCGACTCGGTGTACACAATCATCGGATCGCTCGGGTCCACCGCGGTCTGGAAGCCGTCGCCGCCGCCGATCCCGAACCAGTCGGAGTTGAGGATCCCGTTGCGACTCCGGGTGGCGCTCGGCCCGCCCCAGCTGCCGTTGTCCTGCAGGCCGATGTAGACGTAATAGGGTCGCCGCATGTCGGCGGTGACCCAGTAGGCGAGCCCCGTCGCCATGGTGTTGACGAAATCCCAGGTCTTGCCCTGGTCCCAGCTGATGTCGAGCCCGCCGTCGTTGCCGATCATCAGATGCTTCGGGTTGCGGGGGTCGATCCAGATCGCGTGCTGGTCGACGTGCGCCGGCGAGGCGTTGCCCCCCGCGGCGTCCAGGGTCGCGAAG
>DASYPD010000506.1:0-1660 GCA_036007005.1 Gemmatimonadales bacterium | reverse complement strand
CGTCGTACCGCTGATGGCGCAGCGTTCCGGTCCAGCACTGGACCGACGCCGGCATCCCCGCCACGTCGAGCAACTGATAGACGAAGTGGGTACCGTGGTCAAGCAGCACGCCGCCGCTGGCGTCGGACTGCCGTCCCCGCCAGGGCTCGCTGCTCCGCGCGATCCCGGCGTCGGCTGCGGTACGGTACACCTGGAATTCCGCCAGGTGCCACTCCCCGATGGCGCCCGCGTCGAGCCAGGCCCGGAGCTGCTGCCACGCGGGATTGTAGCGATACTGATGGCAGCCCATGACGACGAGCCTGTCCCGCGCGGCCGCGCGAAGCTGCGCGACCTCACTGTAACTGAGCGCCACCGGTTTCTCGCAGAGCGCATGATAGCCGCGCTCGAGGGCCCAGAGCGTGAGCTCGAGATGGCTGGCGGTGGGCGTGCAGACATCGACAAAATCGATCGCCCGGGATCTCGCGGCGGCCTGCCGGTCCGCGAAGTGGGGAATGCCCGCGAATCCCGTCGCGGCGTCTGCCTGATCCACCGTCGCGACGACACGCAGCCGCTTCGCGACGCCTTCCCCCTGGAGAAAGCCGGGGAGGTGGCCCTGTCGGGCGATGCCACCCAGACCAAGCAGCATGCCGTGATAGACGGTCATGGGGCGTCGGCCGCGGGCAAAAGCTCGGCAGCGCGGGCAGAACTCCGCGCCAGTCGTGCCGCCGTGCGCTCGTGGCTGAGCAGGATCCAGGCGAGTGCGAGGTTGAGCGGTCCGACCGTGAGCCAGAAGAAGCCTTCCGGCCAGCCGGGCAGCGCGGTCACCGCGAGGAGCAGAAAGCGGATGTTCTGCGCGATCAGCGTGAGCGAGGCCAGCACCCCGGCCTGCGCGCGGGCCCAGGCGCTCGGGAGCGTCGCCGGCGCTGCTCCGCGGCGAATCTCCCGCACGACCAGAGCGGAGCGCGGGCACCAGCGGGCTTGCCGCGTGACGTAAGGCCGATACAGTGCGAGGATGAGCCGGTCGGCGATCGTCGCGGGGCGCTCACCGGCAAGATCCTCCGGCAGGTCGAGCCGTGCGCTGCCCGTCGTGACGAAGACGAACACCTGTTTGAGGAAATCGACGATCGACGACTGCAGGGCGTGACTGGCGCCCGCCAGCAGCGCCAGCACCACGAGCAGTGTCGGCGGCAGGCCGGAATGCAACAGCGCGCGCGCCAGCAAATGCACATAGAGATTGAGAAAGCGGACATTGTCGGAGATGCCGTCGAGCACCGCCCCGAAGCGCGTCGCGCTGCCGCGCAGCCGGGCCAGCTGGCCATCCGCGCTGTCGAGCACCTCGGAACAGAGAAAGAGCGCCAGGCCCAGCGCGTTGAGCAGGGCGCTCGGGTAGAAAAAGAGATGTCCCGCCGCGAGTCCCAGCAGCAGCGCGGCCCCAGTCACCTGGTCGGGCGTCACGCGAGTCGGCGCGAGCCACCGCACCAGCCGCGCGCCCAGAGGACGGAAGCAACGCAGGTCGAGCCATTCCTCGACCGCGTCGCCCTTATGCAGCAAGTCGGTCGGCGGTTTCACGCAAGACCTCTTCGATGACATCCAGGGCCTCGCAGGCCTGCTCTTCGGTGAGCACCAGCGGTGGATTGAGGCGCACCTCCGGATTGTAGATCATCGCGAGCACGCCGCGCTC
>DASYPD010000505.1:0-3934 GCA_036007005.1 Gemmatimonadales bacterium | reverse complement strand
CACGTGCGCGAGTGACCTGCCGGCCCAGACCCGTCACGACGTGCGAGATCACGACCGCAACGCCCACCAGGATGAAGTCGGGGTAGTGCATCAGCAGGATCTTGCTGTCGGGGCCGAAGTCCCAGGTCCCCCGCGCCTTGGCCAGCAGCATCGCGAGCGGCCCCATCGCCACGGAGAACAGACTGGCGACGAACGTCTTCCCCGGTGAGCTCGGGATAATGGCGGCGAAGAGCAGCACGACGATTCCGATCCAGGTGAACACGGGACGGACTTCGTAGCTGGGCGCCTCGGGGCTGAGGTGCATCAGCAGCCCGATCGCCGCGGCCGTGAGGATTTGATAGCAGAGGCCCAAGTCGAGCAGGAAGCCGGGACTTCGCGTGCTCCACCTGGTGTAGAGAAAGAGCGCAAAGGAAAAGGCGGCGCTCACGGCGGCGATCACATCGGGCGGCCCCAGCGGGGTTCCCAGCGCCAGGTGATCCAGGCCGGGACCGACGATCCAGAGGATCGCACCGAGCAGCGCGACGACCGCGAGACGGCGGGACGCGTCGCGCAACAGATCGTCGGGTAGCCCGCGCAGCCGGCCGCGAGATCCTCCTGCGCCGGAGCTGGTGCCTGCCGGAGCATGGCCGATCAGCCGGGGAGTCGGGAGCTTCATTGCGGAAGGGGAGAAGCGGTGTGCTTCCACTCGTACACTGCATGCCCCCAGTGTCGGTACGCTTGCAACCGGGGCCCGCGCCACCCCGTGCGATGCAGCTGCTTGCCGATCAGCCCATTCATGATGCCGTGGCCGATCAGCAGGATCTGGCCCTGCGCGCGCGCCAGCAGCGCGAGGCGCGCGGCTGCCTCTCCGGCCCGCCGGCGGGCTTCCCCATGGCTCTCCACCTCCGGGGACCAGCCGGCGTACCAGGCGAAGCGGGCGAGTATGCTCCAGAGCTTGCCGGGTAGCCGAAGCCCGGACGGGATCGCCGAGGGCGACTCGACTTCCCGAACGAGCGGCTCGACGAGAGGCGCCGCGTCGGGCCGGAGCACGGCGGCGGACTCCAGCGAGCGGCGCAGCGGACTCGCCACCAGCACGTTACTGGCGGCGACCAGCCGCTGCAACGCCGCCGAAGGGCGGCTGCGGGGATCGAGCGGAGCGGTGGCGCCGGTATGCTGCCACTCCGCCAAACGCCGGCCAGGGACACTGACCCAGGGATTCCAGGCGAGCTTGCCGTGGCGGGCGAGGACGATCGTGAGCATCGCGGCGTGAGTCCCGGAAGCGTGTCATCCGACGGCGTGGGTGAGATTCGAACTCACGAAGGACTTTCGCCCTTGGCGGTTTTCAAGACCGCTGCCTTCAGCCACTCGGCCACCACGCCCAGCCGGAAATCTAAGGGGCGGACCAGTCCGGAGCGATGGTGGAAGCAGTCGGCGCGTCCAGCGCGGCGCGCACCGTGGTGAGCAGCTGCTCGGGGCCGAAAGGTTTCTGCAGGAACCAGTGCGAGCCTTCCGGGAGATGAGCCTCGTCGGCGAGGCCGGTGTTGCCTGAGATGAAGAGGATGCGCGCCGAGGGGTGGAGCTCGCGAAGCTCACCGGCCAGCTCGGGACCCCGCTCTCCCGACAGCAGAATGTCCATGATGATGAGATGGAGACGGGTCGCACGGCGGGCCAGGAGGCGCGCTTCGTCCCCGTTTTCCGCCAGGAGAACGGCATACCCGGCGCTGCTCAGCACCCGCTGCACCAGCGCCCGGATGGCGGGCTGGTCCTCCACCACGAGGAGTGCCTCGTCGCCCCAGGCGGCACCGTGTGGCCGGGCGACGCTCGGCGTCGCCGGTGCGGCGGCCGCGGCCGGCAGGTAGAGGTCGAAGCGGGTGCCCGCGCCCGGTGTGCTCTGAACCACGACATACCCGCCCGATTGTCTGACGATCCCGTAGACCGTGGAGAGTCCTAACCCGGACCCGCGCATGCCTTTGGTGGTGAAGAAGGGCTCGAAAATGTGGTCCACTACGTCGGCGGTCATCCCGACGCCCCTGTCCGCGACGCTGAGCAGCACGTAGCGGCCGGGAGGTACCACCCCGTGGGCGTGCAGCAGCCCGGACGCGAGGCTGACCTCGGAAGTGCGGATGAGCAGGCGTCCGCCCTGTGGCATGGCGTCGCGCGCGTTGACGGCCAGATTGAGCACCACCTGCTCGAGCTGGCCCGGATCAGCGCTCACCAGGGCCGGACGCGCCCGGGTCTCCAGCTCGAGGCGGATGTCCTGGCCGAGCAGGCGGCCCAGCAGAGGAGCACCCTCCTCCACCGCCCGACTGAGGTCGAGCACTTCGGGGTGCACCGCCTGCCGGCGGCTGAACGCGAGCAGCTTGCGCGTCAGTAGCGCCGCCAGCTCGCCGGCCCGATAGATCTCGAGCGCGTCGGCCCGGTGCGGACTCTCCTCCGGCAGCTGTTCGAGCAGGAACTGACTGAACCCCAGCACGCTGGTGAGAATGTTGTTGAAATCGTGGGCGATCCCGCCGGCGAGCTGGCCTACGGCCTCGAGCCGCTGGGCATGGAATAACTGCTGCTGGAGCTCGCTCCGCTCGGTGATGTCGTTGGCGCTGCCGATCCACTCGAGCAGGGTGCCGTCCGAGGCCTTGACCGGCACGCCCTTGAACGCAAAGCGGCGATAGCTTCCCTCGGGTCGCCGCAGCCGAAACTCGGTGTCGAAGGCTGCCGCTCCCGCCACCGCGCGATCGAGCGCCTCGCACAGCGTGTTCCGATCCTCCGGATGGATGGCCTCGAGCCAGCCATAACCCGCAAGCTCCGTCTCGCTCTGGCCCGTAAAGCTCTGCCAGCGTGCCAGCCGGCCGCTCACCCGGCCGGCGCGGTCCGCCACCCAGAGGAGATCCGCGCTCGCCAGCGTCAATGCCCGAAAGCGGCGCTCGCTTTCTGCCAGCAGCCGGCGCGCCTGGCGGCTCTCCTCGCGCAATTGGCGCTCGTGCAGTGCCTGGGTGACCGCCTGCGGCAAGCGACCGAGGTGCTCCCTGAGAACGTAGTCGGAGGCACCCTGGCGGATGCAGCCGACCGCGGCGTCGGTGTCGAGCGTTCCGGTCACCAGAATGAAGGGCACCGCGAGGCCGCGCTCCCGCAGCAGAGCGAGCGCGGCCATTCCCGTCCAGTCCCGTAGCGCGTACCCGGAGAGCACCAGGTCCACAGGTGGCCCGGCGAGCGCAGCCTCGAATTCGGCTCGGTTCGTGGCGAGTTCGTGCGCGAGCTCGAAGCCGGCCCGCCGCAGCACCTCCAGCGCGGGCTCGGCGTCTGCGCCGCTGTCGGCGAGGTAAAGAATGCGGAGCAGGAATTCCTCTCGCTACGAATGCCCTACTATGAAGCGAAGCGCGAGGGAGAACAAGCTGGAGTCAACTTCAGCCATCATACTGGAGGTAACTCCAGTCAGGATACTGGAGCTAACTCCAGTCGGCGCGCTGGAGGTAACTCCAGTCGGCCGGAGACCACTTGTGTCGGGCCGCTGCATTGCTCAGCTTGGCCTACGCCTTTGCGCTCCTTTTCATCCATCTCACCTCTCGGAGACCCGCCATGGCACTCCCTGCGCGCGACCATCGCATTTCGCTCGAAGCCGCCACCGCCCTGACCAGGCGCTATCGTGAGAAGGCGCCTAAGGCGATACGCGCCGGGGCCTTTCATGCCGAGCAAGTGAATACGCTGCTTGCCCAGAAGGGCTGCGTCGGACTCCGGATCTACCATGGCACCAAAGACGATGGCAGCAGCGCGCTAATTCTGGTGGGCATGGACGGCAACGATCACGACATGACCGATGTCATTCTGGAGATCTGCGTCCCGTGCCCGCCATTCTGCAACGGTGGGGGACTCTAGACGCTCGCATGCAGGTTCCCTGGATCGTCTATGCCGGCTCAGCGGCTTATGCGCTTCCCCTTGTGGCCGCCGCCGTGCGACGGCGGCC
>DASYPD010000504.1:0-2295 GCA_036007005.1 Gemmatimonadales bacterium | reverse complement strand
TGGCGATGGTGCCATCGCTCAGGTCCGCATATTGGAGCGAGAGCCCGACGTTTCCCCTGAACATGCGGGCCTGCCGGAAAGAGCCCAGCAGGATCGTCCGATCGGGGTTCTTGCGATAGCGCAGCGCGACCTGGGTTGCGGTGCCGAGGAAGTTGAGCTCTTCGAGCGCTACGGTGTAATAGACGCTCGAGCCGGTGCTGCCGAAGCGGAAATCCGGTCGGGTGGTCCAGCCATCCGCCGTGGTGACCCGGGCCGTCAGACCGGAGTCGGTCCGGATGGAGTCGATATGGACGCGCCGGAAGACGCCGACCGAGCGCAGATTGCGCTCGGTCTCCGCCACGCGCGCGGAATCGTAGGCCGCACCTGTGGCGAAGAGCAGCTCGCGGTTGACGACCGAGGCGCGGGTGGTGCGATGCAGGCTGTTGGCCAGCCGGGTCAGAAAGCTGGTCGCTTCGGTGGGAGAAAAAACATTGAGCCGCCGGACCTCGACCGCTCGAATAATCTGGCTGCTGTCGGGCGGAACCGGCGGGGCACCGCTCTGGGCGGCGGCGAGCATCGGCAGGAACGCGGCGAGTGCCGCCGCCGCGCAGCGGTTGGCAAGCACGGTTCGAGGACGGAGCGGGTTAGCCGAGACTCTCGAGCAGCTTCCAGAGCTCGACCGCACTGAAGTCCTGGAAGCGGCGGACCAGCTCCTGGTCGGACGGCTCGACGAAGATCCAGCCGGTCGAGCGCGTGGCTTCCCCGGAGACGAAGTGGATGCGACCCCGGGCGATCTGCTCGCCGGGATGCGTTTCCAGGTAGACCCGCCACGCGGTACCCCCGCGGGCGAGGTCGCCGAGGTGACGAGCGCCGGGATGGTCCGGCAGGTCGAGGGGTGAGGAGGTCATCCCGCTGAATGAGTAAGGCCCGGCATCCCGCCGCGAAAGGGGCGAAACCGCGGATGGCCCGCTAACTTTGGGCCCCGATGACCCCAGCCTCTCCGGGACCGGCAACGGCGGCGCCGATCTGCGCGGCGTGTGGCGCCACGGTCACGGGGCGGTTCTGCTCCCACTGCGGAGCCCCCGCCGAACCGGGGTCCTGTGCTGCCTGCCATCAGGCGCTTTCTCCCGGGGCACGCTTCTGTCACCATTGCGGCACGGCGGTACCCGGCGGCCGCCGCCAGAAGCGGGAGCGGCTGGGCTGGATCGTGGCGGGAGTGGCAGTGCTGGTGGCCCTGGGCCTGCTGCTCTGGCGGATCGGAGGCTTGCGGCCGACGGCCCCTCCGGAAATGGGGAACGCGGGCAATGCGACGGGACTGAGCGGGCGGGCGCCCGACATCAGCGCCATGTCACCGGAGCAGCGCTTCGAAGCGCTCTTCGACCGGATCGAGCGGGCCGTCGCGAATGGCGACACGCTCACGGTGCAGCAATTCTCGCCCATGGCGCTGGGCGCCTATGCCATGCTCGACAGCACCAGCAACGATTTTCGCTTCGACGCCGCGCTGATCGAGCTCGGCGTGGGCAACTTCGCCGGGGCGCTCGCCCTGGCGGACAGCATCCAGCGGCAGGTGCCCGGGCACCTGTTCGGCTACCTCATCCGCGGCGAGGCGGCCGACCGCCGGAACGACACGGCGGCGCTCAATCGCAG
This sequence comes from Gemmatimonadales bacterium, assembly GCA_036007005.1. Classification (GTDB taxonomy): domain Bacteria; phylum Gemmatimonadota; class Gemmatimonadetes; order Gemmatimonadales; family GWC2-71-9; genus JABFSM01. Next base: position 669 of record DASYPD010000504.1, on the reverse strand, counting down.
CTATCGGGATTTTCTCTCCCATTACGATGCCGAGCTCGGGGCCGCTCGCGCGGAGTACGGCGAGCACAAACCGTTGCTCGATGATTTTCGCGTCCGGGCGACGGCTAGCGCGAAACGGCCATGACGCACACCATCCGCGTCGGCCATAGTCAGGACTCCGACGACGCGTTCATGTTCTACGCGCTGGCGGAGGGAAAGCTGGACACCGGCGAGCTCCGCTATGTGCACGAGCTCGCCGACATCGAGACGCTCAATCAGCGCGCCCTCCGCGGCGAGCTCGAGGTCTCCGCCGTCTCCATCCACGCCTATGCCTATCTCGCTGACCGGTATGCCCTGCTCGCCAGCGGTGCTTCGATGGGCGACGGCTACGGGCCGAGACTGGTTGCCCTCGCGCCACCGCGCGGGGATCCCCGCGCGGCTTTACGCGGCCGCCGAGTCGCGGTGCCGGGACTGCGCACGACAGCCTACCTCGCGCTCAAGCTCTACCAGCCGGAGTTCGAGCCTCTCGTGCTGCCCTTCGACCGGATCGGCGCCGCCGTCACCTCCGGCGACGCAGAAGTCGGGCTGCTGATCCACGAAGGTCAGCTCACTTTCGCCGCCGAAGGCTTTGCGCTCTGGCAGGATCTCGGCGCCTGGTGGCTGCGGGAGACCGGGCTCCCTCTGCCCCTC
>DASYPD010000503.1:0-2979 GCA_036007005.1 Gemmatimonadales bacterium | reverse complement strand
GACCCCGCCCGCAGTACCCCCGGCTGATCGGCCGATGGCGCCTCCGCAACTGCTGCTCGTGGACGATGATCCGGATCTGGTCGACTTCGTCACCAGGGCGCTGGAAACCACCCATCTCACGATCGAGTCCGCCGGCTCGGGCGAAGCGGCGTTGGATCAGGTCCGGGAACGGCCGCCCGAGCTCATGCTGCTCGACCTCGTACTGCCGGGCATCGACGGCCTGGAGACCTTGCGCCGGCTCCACCGGGAAGGCTTCGAGTTTCCCGTCATCCTGATCACCTCTCATGGGGGGATGGAAACCACGATCCAGGCCATGGAGGAAGGAGCCTGGGATTACCTTGCCAAGCCGCTGCATGTGGCCGAGCTCACCAACCTGGTCGAGCGCTGCCTGCGGTCCACTGAACGCCCCGGGGGCGCGGTCGAGCTTTCCGATCCGTCCGAGATCGTGCTGCTCGGCAGCAGTCCCGCGATGGTCGAGCTCTTCAAAGCCATCGGCCGCGTGGCCAAGCAGGCTGTCGCGGTCCTCCTCATCGGAGAGCGCGGGTCGGGTAAGCGGCTGGTGGCGCGCGGCATCCATCGCCACAGCGGGCACGCGGGTCCCCTGCTCGCCCTCGATTGCTCCGCGATGCCGGAGACCTTCGTCGCGCGGGAGTTGTTCGGTCAGGAGAGCGGGGTGCGCGGGGAGGCGCAGCACCAAGTGATCGGAATGCTGGAGCGGGCCCGTCAAGGTACCCTCCTCCTCGAGAAGGTGGGTGACCTGGCGCTGCCGCTGCAGGGCTCCCTGCTCCACGTCCTCGAGGAGCGGGCTTTCCATCGGCCGGGCCACCACGAGCTCATCCCGCTCGAGGCGCGGATCATTGCGGCAACCCGGGAGGGGCTCGAAGTCCCAGTTGCCCAAGGCAGTTTCCGCGGCGACCTCTTATCCCGGCTGGCCGAAGTCACGATTCGGATCCCGCCGCTGCGCGAGCGTGGCGAGGACGTTCGCCTGCTCACTGACGAATGGGTTCGGCGGCTCGCCCCGCGGAGCGTGCGCAGGATCACATCCATCGAGCCCGAGCTCTACACGCGCTTGAGGGCACATTCGTGGCCCGGCAATGTTCAGGAGTTGTGGAGTGTCCTGGAGCAGGCTCTCCTGCGGGGGTCGGGGCCAGTCCTCCAAGCGAGTGAGCTGCCGCACCTCGAGGCCCCACCGCAGGGACCACCGCTCGGCGCGGCCGAGACCCTGGGTGGGTTGGAACAGGCCCACATCGCAAAAGTGCTCGAAGAGATGGGCTGGAACCAGTCGGCGGCGGCACAACGGCTCGGCATCCATCGCAACACGCTGCGACGGAAGATTCGCGAGTATGGGCTGCAACGGTGAGGTAGGAAGCCGGGGCTGGGCAAAAAAAGCTACGTCCAGCTGAGATCCTGCTTCCCGATCGGCAGCGAGCGGATCCGCTTCCCCGTCGCCTCGAAGATCGCGTTGCAGAGCGCGGGAATGACCGGAGGCAGCGCCGGCTCGCCTAACCCGGTGGGCGGGAAGTCCAGGGTCCGGAAGTAAACCTCGACGGCCGGCGGCGCCTTCGTCAGCCGCAGCAGCGGATACTCGTCGAAATTCCCCTGCACGGTGCGGCCCCGCTCGAACGTGATCTCGAGCGCCAGCGCGTGCCCGATGCCGTCGAGCACCGAGCCCTGCACCTGCTGCTCCGCATTGAGCGGATTGATCACCTGGCTCCCGATGTCTCCCGCCACCCACACCTTGTCGAGACCCAGCGCGCCCTGCCTGGTGACAGTGACCTGCACGACCTCCGCGAAGTGACCCAGGTGGCTGTAGTGGAAAGCGACTCCCATCCCCTTTCCTTTCTCTCGCCGCCGGCTCGCCCACCCCGATTTCTCGGCGACCAGCTTCAGCACTCCGCGCATCCGCTCCGCGTTGAGGCTGTCTCCCCCGGCCCAGGCCGGCTGGGTGCCCGCAAGCAGGTCCAGCCGGAACTGCAGCGGGTCCTTCTCCGCGGCGAGCGCCAGCTCGTCGAGGAACGACTGCATCACGAACGCGATCGCGTTGCTCCCCGGCGCCCGCAACGGACCCGTCGGGATGCCGAGCGGCATGACCGATGCGTCGATCGCGAAGTGGGGGACGAAGCGCTGCGGAAACTCGGTCGCGCTCAGGCTGGCGCTCGAGACGAACCGCTCGACCGTGCCAAACGACACGAAATGATTGCGCCAGGCCACCAGCGTGCCCGCGGCATCGAGCCCGCCGCTCAGGTAGTGGAAGCCCGCCGGCCGGTAGAAGTCGTGCCGCATGTCGTCCTCGCGGGTCCACAGCAGCTTGACCGGCACGCCGCCTCCCACCTGTTTCGCGATCGCCGCCCCCTCCACCAGGTAGTCGTTGCGGAGTCCGCGGCCGAAGCCGCCGCCCAGGCGGGTGAGGTGGATCGTCACGGCGTCCTGCGGGATGCCGAGGGTTCGCACCACCAGCCCGCGACCCGACTCCGGGGTCTGGGTCCGCACCCACAGCTCCAGCTTGCCCTCCTGATAACGCGCGGTGCAGCTCTGCGGCTCCAGCGTCGCGTGCGCCAGGAAGGGATAGGAGTACTCGGCGCTCAGCGTCTTCGCCGCGCTCTTGAGAGCGCCGTCGGGATCGCCGTCCTTACGGAGCGAGCGCTGTGGGGGCTGCCGGGAGAGCTCTGCTGCTTGGGCCGCGAAACCGGCGCTGCTCTGCGCTGCCGTCGCCCCCTCGTTCCACACCACCTTGAGCTGCTCCCGCGCTTTCCGGGCCGCCCACCAGGTCTCGGCGACGATCGCCACCCCGCTGGCCAACCCGTCACCGGTGGCGTTTCCCTCGACCACGAATGCCTGCTTGACCCCCCACTGCGACTTCACCTCGTCCAGATTCACGCTCACCACCGTGCCGCCGGGCACCGGGCACTTCTCATACACCGCGTAGAGCATCCCCGGCAGCGTAACATCGATGCCGTAGAGCGGCGTGCCGGTCACGAT
>DASYPD010000502.1:0-12209 GCA_036007005.1 Gemmatimonadales bacterium | reverse complement strand
GGGCAGCCGGGACTGGCTGATGGCATGCGCGACTTGCAGGCCATGCTGCAGGCCGACGCGCAACCCCCACCAGGTGACCATGACACGCAGCAGGTTGTATCCCAACACCGCCAGCGCGAGCACCCCGATCCCGGCGCCGAGGGCCACCGCGATGAGAGCAGAGGCCATCACGGTCGGTACAATTCCCGCCCAGAAGAGCTGGTCGCCGAGCGCGCCGAGCGGTCCGGAGAGCGCGGTGCGCAAGCGCAGAATGCGCTCGCCCGGCTCGCCGTCGAGCTCGGCCTTCGCCAGGGCACCTACTGCCGCGCCTGCCAGAAAGGGATGGGCGTTGAAGTACTGGGCGGAGCGGGCGCGCGCCGCGCGCGCTCTCTCAGGGGCAGCCGCGAGGGGTTCGAGCAGCGGCTCCTCCGCGACCGCAATCCCGACGCCTTGCATGCGTTCATAGGTATAGGACGCCTGCAGGGAGACCATCCGCAACAGAGCCCGCACGCGCGGCATCATCGGAGCGCGAGTCCCAGCACGCCCAGCGCGATGCCACCGGTGAGCCAGGCGAGCCGCCGGGCGCTGCCGGCGCGTCGGAGCGCACCGGCGATCAGCGCAACGAGGCCGCCGGCCACTGCGACGACGGTGAGCGAGTGCGCCGTGCTCATGTCGAAGGCCGGTCGGCGGGAGAGCATTGCCACCGCAGCGAGCCCGAGCGCCGCGAGGCCGGCACTGCGCACCAGGTCAGCGCCGAGCCCAAGCAGATGGAGCCGGTCGGCCACAGCCGGATCGCCCCGATCGAGCGCGAGCGCGAAGCGGCGCAGGGTCCACGCGTTCAAGCGCCGGTGCATTACGATGGTCCAGCCGCCGATCTGCGCCAGGATGAGTCCGAGCAGCACGGCGGGCCCCAGCGCCGAGCCCCAGGGCTGCCAGGCGCCTAGCGCCACAGCCGCGACCGTGGCCGCCCCGTAGTCGGGATAGCGCGAGGCCCCCACGGGGAGGACGTCGAGCGCAAAGAGCTCGAGCGCGGCGCCGATCCGCAGTCCTGCGCCGGGATCTCCGATGATGAGGCCGCTAACCGCGCCCGCGACGAGCGGCCGATTGAAGAGGCCCTGCAGCACGCTCGCCAGGTCGAGCCCGGCGACCGTGCCCCAGACCAGCAGAGAGAGAATCGGCAGCTCGCTCATTCGAACTCCTTGAGCGGGACCGGGCGCGAGGTCGGTAAGTCCTGCGCGCTCACCTCGAGCCCCTCGCGAGCCAGCCGTCGCAGCATCGCGATCTCGTCGTCGGAGAGGTAGAGATAGCGCAGCCGCTCGCGCCGCCCGGCCCCGGCGTGGATGCCGCCGAGGTTGAGCTTGCGCAGCATCCCCGGGGAGCGGCGCAGCAGGTCCGCCGCGGCAGCGATAGTGCCAACCAGCACCAGGACGCGCTCGCGCCCCGCCTCCCACGCCGCGAGCCTCGGCGCGGCTTCGGCCGCACTGGCGAACTCCACCGCCATTTCGGGAGGTGCCGCCATGCGATAGAGCTCCTGCTCCCACTCGCTGGCACGGACCACGTCGTCCACCAGTACGATGCGCTGCAGGTCGAGCGGCCGGCCCCAGCCGATCACGACCTGGCCATGCACCAGCCGGTCATCGACGCGGCAGAGCACGATGGGCATCAGCGCGCGCCGATTCCTCTGACTCCGGAATCCGCGGCGCGGCGCGCTACTTCCTCGGGAGTCCGCTCCCGGTGAAAGAGGAATTCAAGCAGCATGACGAGATTCACGCCGGTGACCACCCGGAGGTCGGGACGCAGCGGAAGCTGCCGCATGGCGGCGAAGAGGCAGCTCCCGCTGGGCAGGTCGACGAAAATGACGGTCGGTTCATGCTCCACGGCTTCCAGCACCTTGCGCTCGAGCGCCTCCCGGTCGAGCCCGCTATTGGAAACCGGAACCAGCACCCCGCGGATGCCGCTGATCTCTTCGGCCGCGGCGACCAGTGCCGCGGCCACGCCTCCGTGGCCGACCACGACGCCGCGCACGCCCTCGCTCATTCGTAGTCTTCCTGCAGGTATTCGCGCAGTCCGCGCTGCTCCATCATCCGCTTGATGAGGCGGTCGTTGAAGGCGGTGGCGATGTCCACCCCCGTCATACGCAGCAGGTGCGCCATCGCCACGACCTCGGAAATGACCGTGAGGTTCTTACCGGGGTTGAGCCCGACCACCACCTTGGGGACCTTCACCTCGAGGATCGCTGCCTCCTGGCGCGCCAGTCCGGTCCGCTCGGCGTCTTTCGCTTTCTCCCAGTCCTCCAGCTGTACCACGACTTCGATGCGCTTTTGCGCGCGCACGGAGCGGATCCCGAACAGGGCCTTCACGTCGATGAGGCCAATGCCGCGGATCTCCATGTGGTGCGCGGCCAGCTCGTGCCCCGCCCCGATCAGGATATCGTTGCCCTTGCGGGATACCAGCACGATATCGTCGGCCACCAGCCGGTGGCCCCGCTCAACGAGGTCGAGCACGCATTCGCTCTTGCCGATCCCCGATCTACCGGTGAAGAGCAGGCCGACCCCGTACACATCGGCGAGCGAGCCATGCAGTGTGGTGCGCGGCGCGAAGGCATCCTCGAGGATCGGCTTGATGCGGCGATAAAACTCGCCGGTCTTGAGCTTGGTGCGCAGCACCGGGATGCCGCGCTGCTTGGCCATGGCGAGCAGGGCTGGCGGCGGCTCCTGTCCCTTGGTGACGAAGAGGCAGGGCGGCTCGAAGCTGAGGAAGGTTTCCAGCGAGCGCCGCTGCGCCTCCTGCTCGAGCGAGCCGAGATAGGTGATCTCGGTTTCGCCCAGCACATGCAGGCGGCCCGGCACGAAGCGATCGGTATAGCCGGCGAGCACCAGCCCCGGGCTTGCGACGTCCTGATCGGGCAGCGGCCGATCGAGCCCCTGCTCGCCGGTGAGGGATTCGAGCTGAAGCGGGTCGCCGCGACGGGTGAGCAGATCGCGCGGGCGCAGAGTCACTCGGAACGCACCCGCGGACGGGTGACCCGGCGCGCCTGCTTGCGCAGCTTGCCGGCTTTTAGCAGCTGGCCACGGAGTTTCTCCTCCGCGCGGTCGAGCGCGGTGCGGTGATCGGGGCCCTGCCCGACGCCCACCAGCAGCTTCCGGCCGCGCGCGTGCAGCCGAATCTCGACGGAGTGAAAGAGAGGCGCGACGTCGAAGACCACCGTAGCATCGAGCGCGTGGGGTGAGAGCGCCGCGAGGCGGGCCGCCACCGCGCGGGCGCGCTCGCGCTGCGCATCGGTGAGCTCGCAATGCCGGGCGCTGAGCGTGGTACGCATCGAATTATCTCCCTCTCCCCGAGATGAGCTCCGTCAGGTGCGCTTCGGTGGCGGCCGCTGCCGCGTCCCAGCTCCACGCCGTGGCCGCCCGGCGCGCCGCCGCTCCCAGCCCCGCCACCAGCGCCGGCTCCCCCGCCAGCTCCAGCATCCGCCGGGCCAGCGCGCCGGGATCGCCGTGGGGGACCAGGTAGCCGGTGCGGCCGTGCTCCACGGCATCGCGCAGGCCCGGACTATCCGAGGCGAGTGAGGGAGTGCCGCACGCCGCGGCTTCCATCACGGTCAGTCCCCATCCTTCCTTGGGCGAGGGGAAGAGGTTCGCCCACGCGGCTCGAAAGAGCTCTCGCTTGCGCTCCTCGGTGACGAAGCCGTGAAAGCGAACCGCCTCCGCGACGCCCAGCTCGGCCGCTCTCGCGCGGAGCCGCGCCGCGTCGTCCCCCGTACCCGCAATGTCGAGGGTCGCGTCCGGACGCTCCTGCCGCACCAGCGCCAACGCCCGGATGGCCACGTCCACGCCCTTGTATCGCTTCAACCGGCCGACATATAAGAAGGCGGGCGACTGGGCGCGGTCAAGCCCGTCGGGGACACAGGCTGCCGCGTCGGTGCCGGGATGAATGACGTGGATCCGCTCCCGCGGGACCCCGCGCGCAACCAAGTCGTCGCGGGTGCTTTCGCTGATCGCGTGAAAGCCCGCGCGCCGGTAGACCCACGGAATCGGCCGCTCGGCCGCGCTGACCAGGGCGGCCAGCGGCCAGGCGAGCTCCTGAAAGGCGGTGGCACCGAAGAGATGGGGCACAATGGCACAGAAGGGAAGCGCGGTGAGCTGAGGGAGATAAAGCGGAAACTTGTTGAGATCCTCCACCACAATATCCCAGGCTTCCCGTCGCAACGCCCGGCGGACCGCGCCACGCCCGACCAGCGCGAAGGAGTGCCGGCCGGCATGCCGCTCGAGGGAGATCCCGCGCAGCGTGGCGCGCGGGTTGCTGCCACTCCAACCGGAGCAGACCAGGTGAACCCGGTGGCCGCGCGAGGCGAGCCGGGAGAACAACTCGAAGAGATGCAGCTCGGCACCACCGGCGTGCGGGTTATCGAGATCCTGCCAGTTGGCCAGCAGGATTTTCACAGCCGGCCCAGCGCTCGCGCCACCTGATCGAGCACGCCGTTGATGAAGGCGGAAGACTGCCGGCCCCCGAAGCGATGCGCGAGCCAGAGCGCTTCGTCGATCGCGACCTTGGGTGGGACCCGCTGCTGGACCAGCTCGTAGACCGCCAGTCGCAGGATGTTCCGGTCGATCAGCGCGAGGCGATCGAGCCGCCAGTGCTCGGCGGCCCCGGCGTAGAGCCCGTCGAGGGCGTCGGCATCGGCGCTGACGCCACGCGCCAGCTCGGCCGCGCGGGCCCGCACAGCTTCGGACGAGCGGGTGAGACGCTCCACCCCGGGCAGCACCTCCTCGAGGTCGGGTCGACCCTCGGTTTCCCAGGCATAGAGCAGCTGCAGTGCACGGGCCCGGGCGCGAGTTTCGGCTCTAAGCACCATGGCCGCTCACCCGAAGCGGACGCTCCGCTCCCCTTTCGCCACCTCGCCCAGCACCCACGTCCCGACCCCCGCCTGCTCGGCGGCGAGCCGAGCCGCAGGAACCGCCGACGCCGGCAGCACCGCGATGAGGCCGACGCCGAGGTTGAAGACCGCGCGCATTTCCTCGAGGGAAACCTCGCCCGCCTCGCGCAGGAACTGGAACAGCGGAGGCCAGTCCCAGCTGGCCACCGCGATCCGCGCCTCGCAACCTTGCGGCAGCACGCGAATCAGGTTGCCGGGAATGCCGCCGCCGGTGATATGAGCGATCCCGTGCATCCCCTGCAGCGCCGGAAAGACCGCGGCGAAATAACTGCGGTGCACTGCGAGCAGCGCATCGGCCACGCTGCGACCGGTGTCCGGCAGCGGGGATTCGAGTATCAAGCCGAGCCGCTCGAAGAGAATCCGGCGTGCCAGGGTGTAGCCGTTGGTATGGAGACCGCTCGAAGCATACGCGAGCAAAACGTCACCCGGCTCGATGCGATCTCCGTGAATCGCCTCCTGCTCCGCGACGACACCGATAATCGTTCCCGCCAGATCGTATTCGCCCACGCGGTAGAGTCCCGGCATCTGGGCCGTCTCTCCGCCGGCCAGCGTCATGCCATGGTTGAGGCAGCCTCGCGCGACCCCCTCGACCAGCACGGCGATCTCGTCGACCGAGAGCCCGGCGCCCGCGAGGTAATCGAGAAACGCGAGCGGGCGGGCGCCGTGGACCAGGATGTCGTTGACGCAATGATTGACCAGGTCTTCGCCGACGCTGTCAAAGCGCCCGGCCGCCCGCGCCACCAGCACCTTGGTGCCGACTCCGTCCATGCTCATGACCAGCAGCGGCCGCTCGATCCCGGAGGGCACGGCGACCATCCCCCCGAACGCTCCGATCGTGCCGCGCGCCGCCAGGGTGCGCGTCTGCTCGATGGCCCGCGCGATGCGCTCCCTGGCCCGCTCGGCGCCGGCCAGATCGACACCGGCTTCCGCGTACAGGTTGCCGCTCATTCAACCGGCTCGGCGGCGGGCACGTGCGTCAGGTCCACGAAGGCGTCGACTCGCCGCTGCACGGCGGCATGGTCCACGCCCTCGAATCCCTTGACGCCGAATCCCTCCACGGCGAAGCCTCCCATCGCCGCACCGTAGACCATCGCGCGGCGCATCTGCGCCGGCGAGGTGGAATCGGCTCGCGCGAGATAGCCCATGAAGCCTCCGGCGAAGGCGTCGCCCGCGCCGGTGGGATCGAACACTTCCTCGAGCGGATAGGCGGGCACGTAGAACGTCCGCTCCGGCTCGATGAGCAGCGCGCCGTATTCTCCCTGCTTGACGACGAGGCGCTTGGGCCCGCGAGAGAGGATCCAGCGGCCGGCCCGGTGGATGTTCCAATCGCCCGAGAGCTCCCGCGCCTCGCTGTCGTTGACGAGCAGAATATCCACCCGCTTGAGCAGCGTCAGCAGGTCGGGCTTCTGGCCCTTGATCCAGTAATTCATGGTGTCGCAGACGACGAGCTTCGGGGCCACGATCTGCTCGAGCACGTTGAGCTGGAGCTTGGGATCGATGTTGCCGAGGAAGACGTATTTGGCATCGCGCCAGCCGGGCGGCAGCTTTGGCTTAAACGCGGCGAAGACACCGAGCCGGGTCTCCAGCGTTTCGCGGCTCTGCAGATCGTAGGAGTACTTGCCCTTCCAGCGAAAGCTTTCCCCTTCGGCGCGCTCGACCCCCGACCAGTCGATGCCGCGCTGAGCGAGCAGCTCGAGCGCCGCGATAGGGTAGTCGTTGCCCACGACGCCCACCACCCGCACCGGATGCAGCAACGAGGCGGCGACGCTGAAATACACCGCGGAGCCGCCCAGCGCGTCGGCGGTCTCGCCGAAAGGAGTGAAGATCGAATCGAGCGCCACGCTGCCGACGACGAGCAGGCTCATGCGATCACATCCGGTCGGGGGCGGAGAGTCCGAGCAGCGTGAGCCCGTTGCGCAGTACCTGGCGCGCGGCGCGGGCCAGCACGAGACGCGAGCGTTCGGTGGCCTCGGGCTCGCCGAGCACGCGGCAGTGGTGATACCAGTAATGGACGCTGCGGGCCAGCTCCTCCAGGTAGCCGGTGATGCGATGGGGCTCGCGCTCGCGGGCCGCGCCCGCCACCTGATCGGGGAAACGGATCAGCAACTTGAGCAGCTCGGCGTCCTCCGGGGCGGTGAGCGCCGCAAGTTCCGCAGAGTCGCCCACCTGCTCCGGCGTCATCCCGCCGACGCGGAAAATGCCGCTGAGGCGGGCATGGGCCATCTGCACGTAAAAGACGGGGTTCTCGTCGGTCTGTTTGCGGGCCAGGTCCACGTCGAAGACGAACGGCGTCTCGCCCTTCCGCATGAGAAAAAAATAGCGCGCAGCATCGCTGCCGACCCAGTCGAGCAGCTCGCGGAGGGTGACGAAATCGCCCGCGCGCTTGGACATGCGGACCTCTTCCCCCCCCTTCACCACCTTGACGAGCTGCACCAGGGCGACTTCGAAGAACTCGTCGGGATAGCCGAGCGCGCGGAGAGCGGCCCGCATCCGGGGGATGTAGCCGTGATGATCGGCACCCCAGACGTCGATCACCCGATCGAAGCCGCGCTCGTGCTTGTCGCGGTGATAGGCGAGGTCGGGGACGAGATAGGTGAGGGTGCCGTCGCTCTTGCGGAGCACCCGGTCCTTGTCATCCCCGAACTCGGTGGTGCGAAGCCAGAGGGCGTTCTCATGCGTGTACGTGAGGCCTTTCGCGTCCAACTCCGCCAACAGGACGTCGATGCGGCCGCTATCGTATATCGCCTGCTCGGAGCTGTGCTGATCGAAGCGAACGCCGAAGTCGCGCAGCAGCTCGTCCTGCTCTTTGCGCTGCTGGCCCAGAATAAAGCGGCGCAGCGCGGGCGTGGCAGCTTCCCGCGAGCCCGCCAGCAGCGGCGGCTCGAGCTCGACCAGGGCGCGCTCCGCGGCCTCGCTGAGATACTCGCCCTGATAGCCGCCTTCCGGGAGAGCGGCGGGGACGCCGCGCTGCTGCTGGATGCGGGCCCAGAGGCTCTCGACCAGGCGGTCGATCTGCACGCCGGCATCGTTGATGTAAAACTCGCGGGTTACTGCGTGTCCGGTCTCTTCGAGCAGCGCGGCGATTCCGTCGCCCAGCGCGGCACCGCGCCCATGCCCCACGTGCAAGGGTCCCGTCGGATTGGCCGAGACGAACTCCACGTTGACCCGGACGCCTCGCCCGAAGTCCGCGCGGCCGTACGCGTCGCCCGCGCGTACGATCGCGCCGAGCGCTGCGGCCAGCTGGTCCCCGGCGAGCCAGAAGTTGATGAAGCCCGGTCCCGCGATCTCGGTCTTTTCGACCACGCCCTCCGGGAGGACGAGCGCCGCCACAACCTCGGCGGCGACTTTGCGGGGATTGGCCTTGCGCTCCCGGGCGATGAGCAGCGCGAGATTCGTGGCGAGATCGCCGTGGCCGAGATCGCGCGGCCGCTCCAGCACAAACGGCGCCTCCGCGGCGCCCAGGGCGGATGCCACCCGGGCGAGCTCGGCTCGAATCACCGCGCTCACGAGGAGGCCTTCTTCTTCGAGGATTTCTTCTCGCTCTTGTCCGACTTGGCGCTCTTGTCGCCCTTGGTTTCTTTGTCGCCGGATTCGGATTTCTCCGGCTGGGAAGGGGCAGCGGATTCCGGGCTTTGTCCCGTCGCCTCCGGTTTAGCCTCCGCCTCTTTGTCCTGCCGCGGACCCTTGCCGTCCTTGCCGTAATCCGTGATGTAGAAGCCCTTGCCCTTGAAGATGAGTCCCGCGCCACCCGAGATCTGCCTGACGGCGTTGCGGCCGCAGACGGGGCACTTGGCCCGCGGCGGATCGGTCATCTTCTGGAAGCGCTCGAACTCGTGGCCTTCCGGGCAGCGGTACTCGTAGGTCGGCATATTCCGATCGAATGGGCTAACCAACTGTCAATCGGAAGCTTAGCGACGCATGCCGGGGGGTACAAGACGGCGTGGAGCGGGGGACTCGGCGAGGAGGATAAATTCGGGGATGCGGCAAATGACGGTCCGGGTCCTCGGAGCGCTGCTTTTCATCCAGGCCAGCCCTCCCCCGGCGAAACAGATCTGGATCGCGGATCTCAAGGCGAGACGCGGGTCGCTGGGGACGGCAGAGATGCGCGTGCTCGGCGACGTCGTGGACATCCGCTCAACCTCTCCTACCGCGAAATTCGGGTTTTACCGGCTGATCGATGCGTCGGACCCCACCGGATTGCTCGTCCGCACCAATAAGCTCCCGAGGGATGGCGGCAGCTTCCGCCTTCGCGCGCGCCTGGCCGCTCAGCAACCACTTGACGGATCGCTCCTGCTGGATGAGCTGGAACGGGAGCAGACCGACAAACGGTCTACGTTGGCACTCCTGCTCTCCCTCGTCTCCGCGCTCGCAGCGATAGTTCTCGCGGTGTTGCTGAGCCGGGCCGCGGCCGAGGAAAGGCGCTACCGAGTGGCGCCGCCGCTCTGGCTCTTGCCGGAGGCGGGCCCCTATGGGAAAGCTCTTGCCGTGCCCGGAGGTTCCACCCCTCCGCTCAAGTACGCCCCCGAGCTGGAGGAACAGGATCGCAGACAACGCGAGTGGCTCCGCCAGCGGAAACGACGACTCTTTCACCTCACGATCGGGTCGGTTGCGGCTACCGCGACAGGGGCCGCCTGGTTGCTGCTCAGCCGGCCCGCCGCCGCACAGGTGCCGGCCTTCATCTTCATCGAGGCAAACGATGTTCCGATTCCCGCTCCGGCTCCAGCGGTCCCGGAAAGCTCGGGGGATACGGCACTTGCCCAGCTCATGCTGCCGCCGCGCCTGGAACCTATTCCGCCGCTTCGAGGCCAGCTGGGCGGCACCGTCGCCCCTCGCCGGAGAGACTCCGTGCCGGCAACGCGCTCGAACCCACTGCTGGCACGCAAGGCTGCGGATAGCGTGACGGCGGCGCCACAGACTCCCGCACCCTCCCCGGGGCCTGCCCCTGCCCCTGCACCCAACCTGCCCCCGCCCCTACCCCCGCCCCCGGCTCCACCGCCTTCGCCTGCTCCGGTTGAACCGAGTCCTCCTCCCCGCAATCCTGAGGTGGAGCGAAGCCGGGCAGCTGAGATATTATCGGGGTCAGCGAGTGCATTGGTAGCGGCGCTCAATGGGCGGCGCATGGCCGATCTCGCGGTCCTGCTGCCGGAGTACCTGGCAGGCGAGACGGGAGTGGGGCGCCGAGAACGCTTCATCGCGCTGATTCGGGATTTCGGGCCGCGAGCCGCACTGGGAGCAGTGGAATCGATCACGCTAGCGGAGGATAGAGCGGAGGCGCCTTTCGCAGTAAATTTCACGTGGCGGGGGGACTTTGGAGTCGAGCGCCACAAAGTAGGCAACTTCCTCGGCATCATGCATCGTGACGCGGCGGGATGGCGCTTTCAGGGAGCGCGGCTCCTGAACGCCGTTCCGTGAGCGGAGCCTGAACGGACATGCAATGAGCGGGTTACCCGGCAGGATTTTCGTGATCGCAGGATGCTTCGGCACCCTCACCCAAAGCGCCCCCGCCCAATCGCTGCAAAAGCTGTCACTTCAGGGCTCCGGCGCGGTGCTGTTCGCCACCCGCAAGGACCCCAACTATGACTCGAAGACCCGGCTGGGCTTCGAGGCGCAGGCGCGCTATACGTTCGCGAGGTTCTCGCTCGGTGCGGGTTATCAGCGCAGCACGGTTTTCGCCTTTGCCGACAACCCGTTGACGCTCGCGCTCTCTTTCGCATTCGTCGAACCGCGCGTCGTGCTGATGGCGGGAAGTGGAGTCGCCTGGTATCTGGCGGGCCGCGTCGGCGCCGGGGAGATCGTGTGCAGCACGCGCGGCGATTGCCCCGATCAAAAGATCCGGCTTGGGTTCGGCGGGGGAACCGGAGCGCTTTTCCGGCTGAGCCGGCGGCTCAGCGCTGACCTGGGAGGGCAATTCTTCCAGGCTCCCGCCCTTTCGGGTCCCAGCGGCAGCGTCTCGTCGGGTTATGCGATGCTCCGGGCTGGCCTCGGCATCGGTTTGTAGGCGCTACCCTCCGCGTTCGCTCAGACCTCATCCCATGAAGCTTCGCACCACCGCGCTCGCGCTCGCCTCGGCTCTGCTCTCGCTCGGTTGTCCCGGGAATGAGGGTGGAGTGGGTGGGGTCCTCGTCGTGGCCAATGTCGAAGTGGCGCCGGGGATCGCGAATGTGATTCTGGGCCAGACCCAGCAACTCACCGCGACGGCCAAGACTGCGAGCGGAATTGCCGTCAGCGGGCGCACGGTCAGCTGGTCCTCGAGCGATCAGTCGGTCGCGACCGTCTCGAGCGCCGGCATGGTCACCGGCATTGCCGTCGGTGGGCCGGTGCGGATCCGCGCCACGGTCGATGGCATCACGGGTGATGCGGTCGTCACGGTGCGGCCGGTGCCCGTGGACCACGTGACCGTCGAGCCCGCGATCGCGGGCGTCCTGGTGAACGGGTCGGTACAGCTTACCGCCACGGCCTTCGATGCCGGGAACGGGTTACTCGACGGACGCAGCTTTCTGTGGGAGTCCAGCAACAGCAGCATCGCGGCGGTCACCACGACCGGCAAGGTGATCGGCCAGGCCGAAGGCGGCCCGGTGACGATTTCGGCGACCGCCGAGGGGAAAACCGGGAGCGCCAGCGTGTCGGTGTCGACCCGGCCGCCGACCCGGCTCGGGTTCCTGCAGCAGCCGGGACTCGTCATCGCGGGGCTGCCCTTCTCACAGCCGATCCGGGTCGCGTTGCAGGACGATTTTCTGGGAACCGTCGTCGGCGCGCTCAACCCCGTCAGCATCGCGATCGCCGGCAATCCCGGCGGGGCGACCCTCAGCGGCCAGACGACGGTCACGCCGTCAAGCGGCATTGCGACCTTCAGCACCCTCTCCCTCAACAGAGTCGGCAACGCCTACACGTTTCTGGTGACCTCGCCCGGTCTGCAATCGGTCACCAGCGATCCCTTCGACGTGATCGCGGGCTCGGCCAATCAGCTCGCTTTTGTCACGGCGCCCTCGAGCGCCGCGCAGAGCGGCGTGGCATTCGGACAGCAGCCGGTGCTGCAGCTCAAGGACGGGTCGGGGAACAACGTCCAGCAGGCCGGCGTCGTGCTCACCGCGAGCATCGCGTCGGGGCCGGCCGGCGCGGCGCTGCTCGGGACCGTCACGGCGACGACCAATGCCGCGGGGGTCGCGAGCTTCACGAACCTGCGCCTGAGCGGCACGGTGGGCAGCTACACGCTCGCCTTCGGCGGCAGCGGTGTCGCCAGCCTGACCTCGGGGCCGATCGCGCTGAGTCCCGGGCTCGCGGCGGCACTCTTCATCGC
>DASYPD010000501.1:0-3397 GCA_036007005.1 Gemmatimonadales bacterium | reverse complement strand
CGAGCTGGCGATCGCTCTCCACACCCGCCACGAGCAGCATCTCCCCGGCGAGCGCGTAGGTGACCTCCATCAAATCAGGCGGGCCCTTGCCCTGGAGCCCCTCGAGCGATTCAATGACTTCGAGCGCATTCCCGCAGGCGTGGCCCAGCGGGCGATCCATCGCCGTGAGCAGTGCAACGGTGCGGCAGCCGTGCGCCTCGCCGATTCCGATCATGGTCTGCGCGAGCACGAGCGACTGCGCCGGATCCGTGATGAAGGCACCGCTCCCGGTCTTGATGTCGAGCACCAAGCCGCTGAGTCCTTCGGCCAGCTTCTTCGACATGATGCTGGCCGAGATGAGCGGGATGGATTCGACGGTGCCGGTGACGTCGCGCAGCGCGTAGAGCTTGCGGTCGGCCGGACAGATTTCCGGCGTCTGGCCCAGCATGACGAGACCGAGCCGCTTGACCTGGGCGATGGCCTGCTCGAGGGAGAGCCGGACGTTGAAGCCGGGAATGGACTCGAGCTTGTCGAGGGTCCCTCCGGTGTGGCCGAGCCCGCGTCCGGAGATCATGGGAACCGCGACGCCACAGCAAGCCACCATGGGGGCGAGCAGGAGGGAGGTCTTGTCGCCCACGCCGCCGATCGAGTGCTTGTCGGCGCGCGGAGTCTTCCAGTCGCCGAAATCGAGCGAAGCGCCGGAATGCAGCATGGCCTCGGTGAGGGCGGCGAGCTCTTCGGGCGCCAGGCCGCGCCACAGTACGGCCATGGCAAGGGCGCTCATTTGATTATCGGGCACTGCGCCGCTGACATAACCCGCGACCAGAGCGCGCCACTCCTCCGGGTCGAGCGTGAGGCCGTCACGCTTGCGCTCGATGAGTCTTGGTATCTGCAAGGGGATCAGGGGATCAGGGGATCAGGGGATCAGAGTCAGGGAGACCCGTGATAACATACGCTATCGGCGTCCTTCTCGCGGCGATCCAGCTACCCTCCCGCGATTCCCTGCTGGCCGAGGGAGTGCGGCTGGCCGCGATGCAGCCAGCGGTGGCGCTGGTCCGCTTCGATGCCCTGCTCGCGCTCGACTCCACCGACGTCAACGTCAATTGGCACGCCGCGATCGCGCTAAGTGATCTGGCGGAGCCCCTCCGCGCACCGGCGGACCGGGCGCGCCGGGACTCCCTGCTTGCCCGCGCCGAGTCGGTCGCACGCCGAGCGGTGCGGCTCGCTCCCTCGAATGCGCGCGCGCTCTTCGCGCTGGGACTGGTGCTCGGCAACACCGCCCTCACGCGCGGGTTGAAGGACCGGGTGCGCCTGGCGGTGGAGATTCGCGAGCTTGCGCTCCGGGCCCTCGCCGCGGATTCGCTGCTCGACGGAGCCCATCACCTGCTGGGCCGCTGGAATTACGAGGTCATGCGGCTCTCAGGATTCGAGCGCTTCATCGCCCGCACCATCCTGGGAGGCGGCGTGCTACGGGAAGCGAGCTGGTCGGAGGCGGAGCAGGAGCTGCAGCGGGCGGTGGCGCTGGATTCGAGCCGAATCTATCACCGGCTCGATCTCGCGCGGGTCCAGCTCGCCCGCAAGGATTGGGCGGCAGCGCACACTCAGCTTCGCGCGATCGCGGCGCTGCCGGTGCGGGTGGCTGCAGACAGCGTCTATCGGCGCGAGGCGGGAAGGCTGCTGGAAAAGCTGAAACCGCGCCAGGAGTGAACGATCACGTTTTTTCCACGGCGTCCACCCGCCGCTTGATCTCCCGCTTGGCCCGCTCACTCAGGTGCTCCCACTGGTCACCCGCCAGCTCGCGGGCGTGCTCCAGCTTCCGGCGGAGCCGGCGGCGGGTGAGGTTGCCTGACGCCGGGGCGAATAACAACGCCACCGCGGCGCCCAGCACCGCGCCGACTGCTATGCCCGCGGCGAAGCCACCGAGCCGCTGGCCCGCAGGTTCCGCGTCCTCAGCGTCAGCGTCGTCCCTGTCTTCGGCTTCGTCCTCGTCGTCCCGCTCTGCGTCATCGTCGTTCCAGCCCATGCGGTCCTCCCGAAAGGAAAGCGCTTGCGTCCGGAACCTACTCGCTCCACGGACGGGCTTCAACTGCGCGCGCTTCGCTTGACCGGCTTCCCTCACCGCTCCAACTTCCACGCAGAATCCTCGAGGACCGCAATGACAACCGCCGCCATCCCCACCGCCATCCCCACGAACACCCAGATTCAGCGCCTGCAGGTTCGGGTGGATTCGCTGGAGCGTGAGCGCAAGCAGCTGCTCATCCTGCTCGATCTGCTGCGCGAGATCAGCGGCTCGCTGCATTACCTCGACATCGTCCAGACGGTGGCCCGCCGGCTCGGCAACACCTTCGGCCTCGACCGCTGCTCGGTGTTTCTCGCCGAGCGCGGGGGTGGGGCGGTGCATCTGGTGGCGAGCTACGAGGACCCCGGGATTCGCAATCACGTGGTGGACTTGAGCCGCTATCCCGAGCTGCGCCGCGCGCTCACAACCGGCAGCGTGGTGAGAATTCCCGACGCGACGCGGGATCCCTCGCTCGCCGGGGTCTTCGCCGTGCTCTCGAGCCGGCGGGTGCAGTCGATCACCGTGGTGCCGATCACCTGGAGAGACGCGGCCATCGGCGCGATCTTTCTCCGCACCTTTCGCGATGGCGCCGAGCTCGCCGAGCAGGAAGTCGAGTTTTGCCGGGTCGTCGCGGAGCTGACCGCCCGCGCGCTACGACAGGCCCATCACTTCGAGCGGCTGCGCGCCTCCCGCAACGGCGGCGCCGCCGCGATCGCCGCCGAGCGCGAGCGCGCGGCGCTGATCGGGTTTCTCCGCCGGTTTCTGCTGGCCTTCGGCGATCGCGATGGCGCGTGGGACGAAGGTCTCCTGGCGCGGGCAAGCACCGCCGAGCTCGACCGGCTGGTCGGCGTCGCCCTCACCGTGCTCAGCAACGAAGCCCAGGCAAATTGAACCCCGCGTCCGCGTCCGCGCCCGCGAAGGCCAGCGCACGGGCGGAGGAACTGCGCCGGCAGATCGAGCGGGCGAATCAGCTCTATTACGTCGCGGACCAGCCGGAGATTTCGGACGCCGAATACGACCGGCTGTTCCGCGAGCTCCAGGATCTGGAAACGGCCTATCCCGAGCTCGCCGCGGCCGACAGCCCGACCCAGCGGGTCGGCGCCGGACCCGCTTCCGCGCTCGCCAAGCACGCGCACCGCCGGCCCATGCTTTCCCTGGCCAACGCCTTCGACGCGGAGCAGCTGGCGGAGTGGGAGGAGCGCAACGCGCGGATCAACGCCGAGGTGCGGGGCGCAGCCTATACGACGGAAATCAAGATCGACGGTGCCGCGGTCAGCCTCAGCTACGAAGACGGGCGGCTCAGCGTGGGCGCCACCCGGGGCAACGGGCTGGTCGGCGAGGACATCACGGCCAATCTAA
>DASYPD010000500.1:0-2659 GCA_036007005.1 Gemmatimonadales bacterium | reverse complement strand
ATTGGACCCGGATCACCAGCGGCATTGCGGCGAGCGAATTCACCCGCGTGGTGCGCGAAGATCCCACCCGCGCCGGGCTGCTCTACGCCGGCACCGAGCGCGGCGTGTGGGTGTCGTTTGACGACGGCGCGCACTGGCAGCGGCTGCAGAAGAACCTGCCGCCCGTGCCGGTGCACGATCTCGCCCTCAAGGAGGGAGACCTCATCGCCGCGACGCATGGCCGCGGCTTCTGGATCCTGGACGATCTCTCGACGCTCAGACAGTACGCCGCCGGGCTGACCGAGCGGGAGTTCCATCTCTATACGCCGCGCGACGCCTATCGTACGACCTTCGGCGGCTTCTTCTTCGGCCCTGGCGGCGCGGGCGGTCCCGCTGCCGCCACGGGCCTGCCCCCGCTCAGCGGCTGGGACGGTGCGGTGATCAACTACTGGCTCAAGAAACCGGGCCAGAAGGTGATGCTGGAGTTCCTCGACGCGAAGGGACAGCTCATCCGGCGCTTCGCGAGCGAGCAGGATTCCACCGCCCGTGCCGACTCGCTGCGCCAGGCCGATGAGCGCGCCTCGCGCGACTCGGTCAATCGCCGCAAAGCCGACAGCCTCGCCGCGCTCGGCGTGCTGCCTGCCGCGATTCGCTCCGATACCAGCGATACCCGGGTGCCAGTGGGCGGCTGGCGCTACACCCCTCCCCCGCGCGCGCCGGCCCGCGCGGGCATGAACCGCTTCAGCTGGAATCTGCGCGCCGAAGATGCCCAGGGCTTCACCGGGATGATCTTCTGGGCCGGAGGAACCTTCGGGCCCGTCATCCCCCCTGGCACGTATACCGTGCGGGTTACCGCGGGCGAGCAGAGCGAGACGCAGACCTTCCACGTCCTCAAAGACCCGCGCGGCAACGCCACCCAGGCGGACCTCGACGCCCAGTACTCCTTCGCCATCCAGGTACGCGACAAGACCACCGAAGCGAACAATGCGGTGCGCACCATTCGCAACCTGAAGGCGCAACTCGCCGATCGCCGTGCCAAGGCGGGCAACCGAGCTGCCCCACTGGAGAAGCTCGCCAGCTCGCTGGAGGCCCAGCTGTCGTCGGTCGAGGAAGAGATCTATCAGGTCAAGAATCGCAGCGGGCAGGACCCGCTCAACTATCCGATCCGGCTCAACAATCAACTCGCCGCGCTCGCAGGCGTGGTTGCGAGCGCGGAAGCGCGACCCACCGCGCAAACCTACGAGGTGTTCAAGCTCCTCTCGGCGCAACTCGACACCCAGCTCAAACGGCTCAACGAGCTCCTGAGCAGCGGACTCGCCGGCGTTAATGCGGAGCTTACCCGGCTTGGACTGGAGAAGATTACGCCTAGCACCGCGGAGCTTCAGCGGTGAGCTTGCCACGACGTCGACGGCTCCAGTCATCGCGAGGCGCGCAGCGCCGACGCGATCTGGTTGCCGTGCTGCTGCTGGCGGCCGCCTGCAAGGGCCCGTCTGCCGGTCCGCCCGAAGCACACCTGGCTCTTCCCG
The DNA here is from genome assembly GCA_036007005.1 of Gemmatimonadales bacterium. Classification (GTDB taxonomy): domain Bacteria; phylum Gemmatimonadota; class Gemmatimonadetes; order Gemmatimonadales; family GWC2-71-9; genus JABFSM01. Next base: position 1,154 of record DASYPD010000500.1, on the reverse strand, counting down.
CCGATACCCTGGAGGCGGAATGGGCGGAACTGCCAGTGGCAGCGGCAGTGGGAAGTGGGAGGTGGGTGGTCGTCGCCGCTGATTGGGACGCGGCCGTCATCGCCGATTTCGGCAATAAGAGCCTAGCGCCGCTGGGCGGAGCGAAGCAGCAAGCCTACCTCCACCCCTTCATGGCGTTCACCTCCGGCGACTCGATCTATCTCGCCGACTGGGGCAAGCGCCGCACCACCGTGTGGACCTTTCAGGGTAAGCTCGCCGATTCCCTGCCCGTGGCCGATGCCTTGCGGGGCGCCTTCGTGCGTGCGCGCGACGCGGCCGGCCAGCTCTATTTCCAGGTGGACCCGGCTCCCAAGCGGGATGGGAGCGGCAACCAGGACTCCATCGCTATCGTACGCGCGCCGCGCTCCCTCGCGCGCTTCGATACCCTGGCGCGCCTGTCCCCGCGCGAGCTGGCGCAGGTGAGCCGGGAGAACGCCACGCGCTATGAGCAACGCATCTTCGGGGGCAATGACCTCTGGGGCGTGTGGCCTGATGGCACCGTCTGGATCGCCCGGCGCTTCCGCAATCAGATCGTGAGCGTGGATGTCCGCGGAAAGCTGAGCAAGGGTCCTGAGCTGCCCGATCCGGTCTATGAGGTGACCGAAGCCGACCGGCAGCGCTATCTCCAGGGGTATCCCGCCGAGGCGCGCCCCAAGGAGACTGACCTGGTCTGGGCCTCGATCTTACCTCCGTTCACCGCGGCCTTTGCCGCTCCAAATGGCACCGTCTGGCTCGAGAAGAGCAAACCGGCGCTCGATTCCGTGCGCCGGATTCAGGTGGTGGATCGAAGCGGCAAGCTCCAGCGCGTCCTGCTGCTGCATGGTCAGGCCCGGCTGCTCGCCGTGGGGGCGGACAAGCTGCTCCTCGCGGAGCAGTTTGCCAAAGGCGTGCGGCTGATGGAGGTACGGATCCCGGCGGCTGGACTACGCTAAGAACAAGCTCTATTGACGTCGAAACGCAATCGCAATCTCGATTCCTGCTCAGGGAATCCTGATTGACGATCCTATCAGCCCACTGATAAACGGCATCTGAATCAGACTGTCATTGTCGAGATCCACCAGGCGCATGATGAGGCCGTCCTGACCCATGATGAACCGGCCGTCGTGAGACCAGGA
>DASYPD010000499.1:0-2046 GCA_036007005.1 Gemmatimonadales bacterium | reverse complement strand
ACCCCGCGCCGGAGTGCACCAGCTCTCCGCTATAGCTGAGCCCGATCTGTTCGCGGCGCTCCCAGCGGAGCAGCATCCGGCTCTGCTTCCAGTCCACCGCCGGGTTAGCCAGGCCGGTGGTGTAGGTTTGCGCCCACTTGGCCGTGAAGTACTCGTTGCCCAGCGTGCGAATGAGCGCATCGGCGCCGGCGGCGACGTTATAGTGTCCCTCCGCCGAGATCCGGCTCGTGAACATCGCGCCCACTGTCGAGTTCGGGTTGAACACCTCGCGCCGCAGCCGCAGCACGCCGAAGTTCTCTGAGGCGATGCTGTCACGCGACGCCGTCTGCATGTCGAGAAAACCCAGATCGAGTCCTCCGGCCCGGCCGACCAAGCGCGCGCCACCATAGATCCGGAGCGGCTCGCCATTGGCCAGCCCGATGGTGCGGCTGTGAAAGAGCCGGCTCTGGCCCCCGGTACCGAAGTCGAAGATCGCGGAGCGCTCCTGGAAGAATTGCCGCTTCTCGGGAAAGAAGAGTGAGAAGCGGGTGAGGTTGACCTGCTGATCGTCGGCTTCCACCTGTGCGAAGTCGGTGTTTGTGGTCAGATCGAGCGCCAGATTGGTGGTGGGGCTGTACTTGAGGTCTACCCCTCCCTCGTAGGTCCCGTCATGCGGCCGCAGGTACCCAGTGCCCTGCTGGTTGAGCTGGGCACGCCAGGAGACACCACCCAGGGCGTACGGCGAGAGGTAGACGGGCCGCCTGCTATGGACGCCCTCGAGCACGACTCGGCGGGCCATCGACGGTTTGGCAAAGCCAAAATCCCAGTTGGGCGGGATGGCCGGGAAGAGCTGGCGCTCGTTCTTGCGGGCAATGAGCCGATAGGCGATCAGCCCCATCGTCACCTGGCCGTTCACGTCCTGGAATCCGAGGCTCGAGAAGGGAATCCGCATCTCGGCGGACCAGCTGGAGTCGTCCCGGGTGGTCGCTACGTCCCAGAACGCGTTCCAGTTGTCGTTGGGATCGCTAGTGCCGTCGTTGGAAATGGCGCGATCGATCCGGTTCCCGGCCGGGTTGACGGTGAACCAGGACGCGGACTGGCGATCGTTGTAGGTATCCAGCACCAGGGCGACGATGTCGTCGCCGGAGTAGCGGTCGCGGTAGAGCGTGTTGGTGCGGATCTTCCCGGGCTCGTCGTCGAACAGGCGCGCGCCGAGGTAGATGTAGCGGTCGTCGTAGGCGACCTTGATCTCGCTCTTCTCGGTGAGCGGGGCGCGGAAGGTGGGCGTGTACATGACGAGCGGGAGCATGGGCACCTTGTCCCAGGCCGGCTCGTTCAGGTGGCCATCCAGCTCGATGGGCCCGGTAAGCCGGGGCAGCCGCAACGGCTCCTCTCCCGACTGGGCTTTCGCCCAGCCTGGCCGAGCTGCCAGGACGATCCATACCACGTATTGAAGGCGGGACACGGACTACAAGATACGCAGTCAGTTCTTCCACACCTCCTCATGCTCGTCGAAATCGCTCTCCCTGAATGAGCTGGCCTTACAGTCGAGGACCAGCACAAACCACGGCAAGTTACGGCACCTTGCTGTACGTGGCGACCAGGTGGGCCTGGGTGCCGGCCATCAGCCAGCCCCCGCCCGCCTCGAGCGTGAAGGTCGTAGTACTTGGAGTCTGCGGTCGGGGCGACCAAGCGGAGGTCACCGTGACGGACTCTGATTTCGTTCCAGTTATGGTCACTTGCTTCTGGGTGTTCGGGTTGATGCCCGGGGACGTGTTGTAATCTGCGATGAAGACGTTGATGTTCACTCTGATCCCGTCCCACCCGGCGGCTGCCGTCAGGCTGCCGCTAAACGTCGCCGAGACGGTGTAGGTCTCCCCCTCCTGCACCGTTGCAGGCGGGTTGAATCCCGACAGCGTGCCGCTTCCCGAGGCGGCGATGTCCTGAAAGTTGCCCGTGGTCGTGCCGGTGACGCCTACCAGGTTCCAGCTCTGCATACAGGCCCCGCCAGTCGCGCTCACCGTCGCTGCGGATCCGTCCAACCCCGCGGTCACACTGAGCCCGTCC
>DASYPD010000498.1:0-1684 GCA_036007005.1 Gemmatimonadales bacterium | reverse complement strand
AGCGACCCGGCGGGCAGCTCAGCAGCGGGCCGCAAGACGATCCAGAGCAGCAGCGCGGTGAGCGCCGCCATGGCAACCAGGGCGGCGAACTTCCAGCCCCGGTTGACGGGCTCGACCGCTCTGACCTCCCTGGCAGCCTCGACCGCCCTGAATGCCCCCGGGCGGGTTAGGGCCTCGGCAAATTCTGCGGCGCCGCGGAAGCGATCGGCGGGGAGCCGGGCAAGCGCCTTGTGGACCGCTCCCGCCACGTGCGCCGGCACCGAGGGCCGGCCCGACCGCAGCGGGCGGGGGTCTTCGGTGAGCAGCTTCGCGATCACCGACTGGGTGGTGGGACCGGTGTGGGGCGGCTCGCCGGTCAGCATCTCGTAGACCACGCAGCCGAGCGCGTAGACGTCGCTGCGGCCGTCGAGCTCGCGATCGGCGGTCGCTTGTTCCGGGCTCATGTACTGCGGGGTACCGAGCGAGAGACCGGTCTCGGTGAGCCGCCCTCCACCGGCCGCGGTCACCGCGCGAGCGATCCCGAAATCGGCTACCACCGCGGCGCCGCTCGCCCCGCTCGCGAGCAGAATGTTTTCCGGCTTGATGTCGCGATGGATCACGCCCCGGCCGTGGGCATAGGCGAGCGCCGAGGCGGCCTCGGTGGCGATGCGCACGGCGTCATCGATGGCGAGCTGGCGTTCGCGGGTCAGGCGCTCCCGCAGCGATTCGCCCTCGACGTAAGGCATCACGTAATAGAGGAAGTGCTCGATCTCCCCCGAATCGTGGAGCGGCAGGATGTGGGGGTGCTGCAGCCCAGCGGTGACCCGGATCTCCTGCAGGAACCGCTCGGCGCCGATCACGGCGGCGAGCTCGGGCCGCAGCACCTTGAGGGCGACGCTGCGATCGTGGCGGAGGTCGCGGGCGAGGTAGACCGTTGCCATGCCGCCCTGGCCCAGTTCGCGCTCGATCGCGTAGCGGCCGGCGAGGGCGGCGGTGAGACGAGCAACCCGTGCCTCGGTCATGAGACCATATCTAGGGCTCGGGCCCGATCCCGCGCAACTGCGACGCGACGGTTGCGCGATTGCGTCGAACAGCTTGGATGAGGGGCTTGGACTCGACCCGATACAACTCAGCCAGTTCTAGACGAAGGAGAACCCGGGCGGCTGCGATGGTCGTATGTCTCAGCTTCTCACGTCGGTCGCCGCTTGTACCGCCTGCCGAAAGTCCAAGGGTGCCTGAATGCCGGCGAAGGGCTCCTGCGTGCCACCAGTGCCGATGACGACGATCTCGCCATACCCAAACATCCGACCGCCAAGACTCTGAGTGACCGTAATGCCCTCAATCTTTGGAAGGAGGAGCTCAATGGACCGCGTGCTCAACACCCCAAGCTTGATAATCACCCGTTTGTTTGTCACAGCAAACTCGGAGCAGCGGCGCTTGAAGTAGGGAACGGCCAGAACGAGGAGAATGGCCGCAACGGGCAGAAGCGCGAGTACCTTGGTCGCCGAACTCAGGGCCAGCACCGTGAGTGGAACGAGCAGGAGGACGACGGCGAGCAGGGGCAGGAGGTAGAGCTTCCAATGCAGTCGGGTCCGGAAGGTCACTGCTTCACCAGTCAGCAGGTGCCGCTCGACGTAGCTCATGTCGCCTTAGGCTGGCGCGGGTTGGGCAACACCGCACAATTACTGGATCGACCCCGGCACCC
>DASYPD010000497.1:0-2638 GCA_036007005.1 Gemmatimonadales bacterium | reverse complement strand
GTGGGCGGCGCGATCTGATGGAGCGGATCGCGCCCGCGGGGCCGGTCTATCAGGCCGGCACACTCTCCGGAAATCCCCTTGCCATGGCGGCGGGCCTGGCGACGCTGGACCTGCTCGCAGAGGAGGAGAACAAGCGTTGGCATGCTGCGGAGCGTTGGGCTGCGAGCGCCGCGGAGGTTCTCGAGCGAGCGGTTGAGCACGCCGAGATTCCGCTCGTCGTACAGCGCGTGGGCACCATCTTCACCGCATTTTTCATCCGAGGCGCCGTCCAGAACTACGCCGAGGCCAAGCGCGCCGACCGGCAAGCCTACGCCCGCTTCTTCCACCGGATGCTCGATGCGGGGGTGTATCTCCCTCCCTCCCCTTTCGAAGCGGCTTTCAGCTCCGCCGTTCACGCGAGCGCCGAGCTCGGCATCTTCGAGGCCGCAGTCGCGACCGCCTTCGAGCGGATCGCGGTGTAGGCCGCACGGCCGGAGGGGCGGCATGGCACTGCAACTGAGGCTGGGAACTCGCGGGAGCCCCTTGGCTCTCTGGCAAGCGCAGCGGGTCCAGCAACTGCTCGAGCGCGCCGGAACGAAGACGGAGCTGGTGCCCATCCGTACCACCGGCGACGTGATCGCGGACGTACCCCTCTCTCGCATTGGCACGGTCGCGATCTTCACCGCCCGGTTGGATGAGGCGCTCCTCGCGGGACGGATTGACCTCGCGGTCCATTCGCTCAAAGATCTGCCGACCAGTTCTCCGGCGGGCATCGAGCTCGCCGCGGTGAGCGAGCGAGAGGATCCCCGGGATGCACTCATAGGACGAGGTCCGCTGCGCTGGCAGGAGCTGCCCCCAGGCGCCGTGATCGCCACCAGCAGCCTGCGGCGCCGCGCCCAGCTGCTGCGAGCCCGCCCCGATCTGGAGCTGGTCGAGGTTCGGGGCAACGTGGAGACCCGCCTGGCCAAGCTCGATGCGACACCCGAGTGGACCGCGACAATCCTCGCCGTGGCCGGTCTGGTTCGGCTGGGCCTCGCAGCGCGCATCGGGGAGCGACTCCCCTACGAGCTGATGTTGCCGGCACCGGGACAGGGCGCGCTCGCGATCACGGTACGGGCTGGCGACCAGAGCAGCGCCGCGACGGCTCGCGCGGCGGTTCAGGACGAAGCCACCGCCCTCTGTGTCGCCGCCGAACGCGCGCTACTGCGACGCCTCGAAGGCGGCTGTCAGGTGCCGGTCGGGGCACACGCCAATTTGCGTCGGCAGGGCGGCAGCTCAACTCTGCAGCTCATCGGACGGGTGGTTTCCCTCGACGGACGAGAATCGGTAGAGCAATCCCTCACGGCTCCGGCCGCCGATCCGGCTGCTGCCGCCGCGCTGGGCGAGGCGCTCGCGGAAATCCTGCTGGATAGCGGCGCCAGCCGGATCCTGGAGCAGGTGCGCCGGACGGCGTCTCTGCTGGGGACGGGGGACCCGTGATGCGAGTCGTCTCGACGCTGTCCGCGGGAGCGCTGGCGGGACTCGCCGCGGCGCTGGCGAACGATGGGATCACTGTAGAGGAGCGTCCGCTGCTCCACTTCGCCGCGCCAACCGACTGGGAGCCGGTGGATCACGCGCTCGCCGAACTGGACCGGTATGTCGCAGTCGCGTTCACCTCGCCTCGCGCCGCCGCGGCGGTGGCCACGCGATGGCGGACTCTCAAGCCGCGCGCCACGACCCAAACAGCCATCATCTGGGCAACAGGTCCGGCGACTGCCGCGCCGCTCGGCGCTCTCTTCGGCACGATCCGATTCCCCTCGGCGGGTGAGGCAGGGGGACCGGAGGAGAGAACAGGCGCCGGCGAGGTGCTCGCGCAGGCGATCATCGCCGCGGGCGCCGGATCGCCGGTGCTCTATCCCTGCGGGGAAAGACACCGGATCGAATTGACCAGCCGGCTCAGGAAAGCGGGATTGGTGGTCCGAGAGTTGATCTGTTACCGCTCGGTTCCCGCGCCGGCGTCGCTCGCCAGCGAAGTGGCGCGACGCGCCGACGTTCTGGTCGTCGGCAGTCCCCGTGTCGCTGAGCTGCTCAGCGCAGCCTGCCCGCCGGATCGCCGCCCTAGGCTGCTCGCTCTGGGCCCCACCACGGCGGCAGCGAGCCGGGAATCCGGCTGGATTCCGGATGCGCAAGCGGAGCGACCGACGGTCGAGCAAGTTGCGCAGCAGCTGCGCCTGCTTGCGTGAAAAACGATCTCCTGCTTCGTGCCTGCCGACGAGAGGCCGTAGAGCGCCCGCCAGTGTGGATGATGCGGCAGGCCGGCCGTTATCTCCCCGAATACCGGGCGCTGCGGGCCCGCGCAGACTTCCTCACCCTCGTCAGCGACCCCGAGCTCGCCGCCGAAGTGACGCTGTTGCCGGTTGATCTGCTCGGCGTGGATGCCGCGATCATTTTCAGCGATATCCTGGTGTTGCCCCGCGCGATGGGAATGGAGCTCAGTGTTATCGAGGGGAGCGGCCCCAGATTCGCCGATCCGCTGCGTTCGCCCGCTGCATTCGCCCGCCTGAAGGAGGTCACGCCGGAAGAGGAGCTGCGTTTCGTCCTGGATGCGATCGGCCTGGTGCGCCAAGAGCTCAATGAGCGAGTGCCCCTGATCGGGTTCGCCGGAGCGCCGTGGACCCTC
>DASYPD010000496.1:0-4704 GCA_036007005.1 Gemmatimonadales bacterium | reverse complement strand
TCCTGATCGGCCTCACCCTGGGCGTGGGATTGTGGAACAGCGCGGAGATTCTCAAACGCACGCCGCTAGCGGTTCTCCGCGAAGAGTGATTGTTTGAGGGAGCCAGGGAGCTATGGAGAGATCGAATGCTCGCCATTGATCTGACGGGAAAGCGTGCGTTCATCGCGGGCGTGGCGGATGACGCCGGGTTCGGCTTCGCGATCGCCAAAGCGCTCGCCGAAGCGGGCGCGAGCATCTGCGTGGGGACCTGGCCGCCGGCGCTCACCATCTTTCAGAACCTGCTGGAGCGCGGCAAGCTGGCCGACTCGCTGCAACTCTCCGGCGGGCGGCGGATGGAGTTCGAGCGGATCTACCCGCTCGACGCGGCGTTCGACACGCTGGACGACGCGCCCGCCGACATCCGCGACAACAAGCGCTACAAGGAGCGGGGAGACTTTTCGATTCAGGGCGTGGCGCAGCGGCTCCGCGAGGATTTCGGCGCGGAGGCGCTCGACATCGTGGTGCACAGCCTGGCCAACGGACCCGAAGTCAAGAAGGCGCTGCTCGACACCAGCCGGAAGGGCTATCTCGACGCCCTCAGCGTGAGCGCCTACAGCAACATCGCCCTGGTGCATCAGCTGGCACCGCTCCTGCGCGCGGGCGGCTCCTTCCTCTCGCTCACCTACCTGGCGAGCGAGCGCGTGATCCCGGGTTATGGCGGCGGGATGTCGTCCGCCAAAGCGGCGCTGGAATCGGATACCCGAACCCTTGCGTTCGAGGCGGGTCGCCGCTTCGGCGTGCGCGTCAACGCGATCAGCGCGGGACCGCTGGCCTCCCGCGCGGCGAGCGCGATCGGGTTGATCGAGCGGATGATCGCGTATACCAGGGCGAACGCCCCACTCAGCCGCGAGCTCGCCGCGAGCGACGTGGGAAACACCGCCGCGTTTCTCTCCAGCCCGCTCGCTGCGGGCATCACCGGGAGTGTGGTGTACGTGGACAACGGATACCACGCGATGGGCATGGGGGTGGAGGGGCCGGTAGGTGACCAGTGACCAGTGACCGGTGACCGGTGACCAGTGACCGGTGACCGGTGGCAACCCGCGGCGGAGCTGGCCGGCGCGCTGTTGGCAGGTCTAGCAGTTCTGGCGGGCGCGTTTGGGGCTCACGCGCTCCGTGCCAGGCTGGACCCGACCCAGCTCGCGCTCTGGGAGACCGCGGCGCGTTATCAGATGTACCACGCGCTGGCCCTGCTGCTCACGGGACAGCTCCTGAGGGGAGGGTCGACCCGCCTGCTGCGAATCGCCGGCGGACTTTTTCTCGCCGGCATCCTGCTGTTTTCCGGAAGCCTGTACGCCCTTGCCCTCTCAGGAATGCGCTGGCTGGGTGCGATCACCCCGGTGGGCGGGGCGGCGTTCCTCGTTGGCTGGGGATGCCTGGCGATTGGAAGCTTGCAGGCCGAACGATCCTAAAGCGGAAATCAGGAGGGATGCGATGCGCTGGACACCGGGAAGAGACAGCTCGGATATCGAGGACCGCCGAGCTCAATCGGGAGGTGGCGGCTTCAGGCTTCCCGGCGGACGAATGGGCCTCGTCGGACTGGTCGTGCTCCTGGTGTTGAGTGTCGTGTTCCGGCAAAACTTCTTCTCGCTGGTCGGAATCGGGAGCGACTCGAGCTCAGTCCCTGCCGGTCCCGTGCAAGCGTCGCCCGAAGAAGAAAAGCTCAAGCAATTCATCGGCTTCGTGCTGGACGATGTGCAGGCCACGTGGGACTCGCTGCTTCCCGCCGAAGGCGGCACGCCGTACGAGCACGCGCACCTGGTGCTCTTCCGCGACGCCATCGAATCGGCGTGCGGGTTCGCCCAGGCCGCCAGCGGGCCGTTCTACTGCCCCGGAGATCACAAGGTGTACGTGGACCTCGGCTTCTACCAGGAGCTCAAGGAGCGCTTCGGCGCACCGGGAGACTTCGCGCAGGCGTACGTGCTAGCCCATGAGATCGGACATCACGTGCAACTCCTGGTCGGCACCGAGGCGAAGGTCCGCAGCCTGCAAGGCAGCCGTCCCGCCGAGGCGAATCAGCTCTCAGTCCGTTTCGAGCTGCAGGCCGACTGCTACGCGGGAGTGTGGGGCCACTCGGCCTCGCGGCGGGGCGAGCTCGAGACCGGGGATGTCGCTGAGGGACTCAACGCGGCCGCGGCGGTGGGCGACGACCGGATTCAGCGAATGTCCACCGGGCGGGTCAGCCCCGAAGACTTCACGCACGGCACGGCGCAACAGCGTGCCAGCTGGTTCCAACGGGGACTCAGCACGGGCCGGATCTCGGCCTGCGATACATTCAGCGCTCCTTGATCGGTTTGCTTCCCTCGGAGGCCGCATGTCCTTCAGCGTGAACTACCTCGCTGTGCTGGTCGCCGCCCTTGCCTCATTCGTGCTCGGGGCGCTGTGGTATTCCCCTGCCCTCTTTGCGCGGCAATGGGTGGCCGCGCATAGCTACACACCGGAGAAGATCCAGGCGATGAAGCGGGGGATGGCGAGAACCTACCTGCTGAGTTTTGTCTGTTTCCTGGTGACGGCGTGGGTGCTGGCGGTGTTCATCGACCGGATGGCTCTCCTGAGCTGGCTGGGAGGCGCCAAGCTCGGGGCGCTGGCCTGGTTTGGCTTCGCCGCCACGATCGGCCTCACCGCGAACCTGTACTCCGACAAGCCGCTGCTGGCCTGGATCATCGATGCCGGCTATCAGCTGGTTTACCTGGTCGGCATGGGAATCATCCTGGCGGTGTGGCGGTGAGCGGTAACCGGGGGCACCCGCCCGTCCACCTCGGGGCTTGCGGGTGGGGGGCGTGCTTTCTATCTCTTCGCCGGTCGCCCGGCAAGCGTGCTCACCCGTTTCGGATCCAGCCAGACTGATCTCCATCGTTTCATGAGCGATTTTCCTGTCCGCCGTCCCCGCCGGCTCCGGCGGACCGCCGCGCTCCGAGGGCTGGTGCGCGAGCACGAGGTGTCGCCCGGAGATCTCATCCAGCCGGTGTTCGTGGTCCATGGGAGCGGGGTCGAGCGGGAAATCCCGTCCATGCCAGGGGTGTCGCATCTCTCAGTGGACGCCGCGTTGGACCGGGAGGCAGACCGGGTGGTGGCGCTCGGGATCCCCGGGGTAATCCTCTTCGGGCTGCCCGCCAGCAAGGACGAGATCGGCTCGGAAAACTTCGCTCCCGACGGCATCGTGCAACGGGCGCTGCGCCGACTCCGGGATCGCGCGCCCGATCTGCTCCTCATCACCGACGTGTGCTGCTGCGAGTACACCAGCCACGGCCACTGTGGCGTGCTGCGGGGAGAGGTGGTGGATAATGATCGCACGCTGGAGCTGCTCGGGCGCGTCGCGGTGAGCCACGCCGCCGCCGGCGCGGACGTCGTGGCGCCCAGCGGAATGATGGATGGAATGGTCAGGGCGATTCGCGGGGCACTCGACGCCGGGGGCCATTCGGACATCGCCATCCTCAGCTACGCGGTGAAATACGCCAGCGCGTTCTACGGGCCCTTCCGCGAAGCGGCCGAGAGCGCGCCCGCCTTCGGAGACCGCCGGGGCTATCAGATGGATCCCCCCAACGTGCGGGAAGCGTTGCGCGAAGCGGCGCTGGACGAGGCCGAGGGCGCGGATCTGCTGATGGTGAAGCCCGCGCTCGCCTATCTCGACGTAACCCGCGCGGTACGGGAGCGGACCACCCTGCCCCTCTTCACCTACAACGTCAGCGGCGAGTATGCGATGGTGAAGGCGGCGGCCGCCCACGGGTGGATCGACGAGCGGCGGGTAGTCCTGGAGGCGCTGGTCGCAATGCGCCGGGCGGGAGCGGACGGCATCATCACCTATCATGCGAAGGATGCCGCTCGCTGGCTCCGCGATGCCCAGCTCCCGATCTGACGCGTTGTTCACCGCGGCACAACGGGTGCTGCCCGGGGGCGTGAACAGCCCGGTACGCGCCTTTCGCGGCGTCGGAGGGACTCCCCGCTTCATCGCGCGCGGCTCCGGGGCCTATCTCGAGGAGGTCGACGACAAGCGGTACGTCGACCTGGTGCTCTCCTGGGGCCCCCTGATCCTGGGGCACGCGCATCCCGCAGTCGTGCGGGCAATCACCGAAGCCGCTGGCCGAGGCACCAGCTACGGCGCGCCGACGGAGGCGGAGACCCGGCTGGCCGAGCGGATCGTCGCCACTTTCCCCTCGATCGAGATGGTGCGGTTCGTGAGCTCGGGAACCGAAGCCACGATGAGCGCGATCAGGCTGGCGCGGGCAGCCACGGGCCGGCAGTCGCTCGTGAAGTTCGACGGCTGCTATCACGGTCACGCCGACCCCCTGCTCGCCGCGGCCGGCTCAGGCGTGGCAACTCTGGGGCTCCCCGACTCTCCCGGGGTCCCACCGGCCAGCGTCGCCGATACTGTGGTTCTCCCCTACAACGATCGCGAAGCCGTCAGCGAATTGTTCCGACGTCGTGGCGAGGAGATTGCGGCCATCATCATCGAACCGGTGGCGGCCAACATGGGTGTGGTTCCACCGCTGAGCGGGTTCCTGGAGGAACTCCGCGCGCTTACAGCCAGGCACGGCGCCCTGCTGATTTTCGATGAGGTGCTGACCGGGTGGCGAGTTCATCCCCAGGGCGCCCAGGTGCTCTACGGAATCCGGCCCGACCTCACCTGTCTGGGCAAGGTACTGGGCGGCGGCTTGCCGGCTGCGGCCT
>DASYPD010000495.1:0-4004 GCA_036007005.1 Gemmatimonadales bacterium | reverse complement strand
CGTTGACGACCCGGACCAGCGTGGTTCCGCGCTTGTCGGCGGCCGCGCCCGACGGGGAGGTGGATTTGCCCTGCTCCGTCGTCGTTTCCACCGGTTGTTTGGTCTTGTTGGAGGGACCGCACGCCGCCGCGATACACCCCGCCACGAGCAGCGCAGCGGCCCGAATCGAGTCCCGCATGATGCCCTTCCTCTCTGCCTTGCGGCTCTGCCGGAATGCGACGGGCGCCTGCACGGGCTCGCCAGAGCCTGCACCTGCGCCCGCCGTCTCCACTCCTGCAGCTGACTTCGGCATATGACTTCACCGGCGTGCTGCCCGGATTGATGTCGTCACCCCGCAGGAGCAGGAAAAGGTCAGGGCACGAGCCAGTGGGCGATTTTCGCCCTCCGGTCGCGCCCTCGTCTCACGGAGGCCCGAAGCCCCCGGCGAAAAGGCGAGCGTGCCCTGCGCACGCTCTCCGCAATTGTGCCCTACTCGCCCGTTACCGAATGACTCTCGCTCGCCGCCTCTTTCTAGACGCTTGAAATGCCCTCACAAACACGAGAGGCGCGCCGGGTATGACCTCTCACGCTGTCGATGCGAAGGATTTTACGGCAGAGCGAGCCGAAACCGCACAATGGTTGGCCTGCCGTCCTCGTCTTCGATCGCGGTGATGAGCCCGCTGCCTGTCCAAGCCTGGTTACCCCATTCAGGGAGCTGGAACGGCACGGTAACCGGGCCGAGGTAGACGCCGCTCGAGTCGAAAACGTCGAATCGGGTTTTGCCCGTATCAGCCACCGCCCAGCGTCGCGCCCAGATTCTCCCGCTCTCGTCCACCCGCAGGTTCAGGTAGGCCGGTAAGGTCGTGGGGACGTCCTGCAGTCGGAACGCGCCGCGGACGGTCGCTTGGTCGTAGTTTTCCCCGACTTCCTTGATCTTCGTCTCGACTTCCGCTTTGCGCCGCGCGTCGCTGACGGGTTCGGGCGTCCAGGCGCGCCCGAATATCCGCGCTGAGTCGTGACCCGTTGCGCTGCGGACCATGCTGTATTCGCCGGTCCAGCCATAGACGAAGCCGCCGTCGGGATGCAACGCGTGGGTGAGCAGCGGCATGAAGGGGATAGTGGTCGACATCATCATGACGTTCTTACCGCCGCGCTTGAAGCTCACCGTCCAATACTTTCCGCTCTCCCGTGGGGGCACCCAGAGCGTGTCCAGCTCTTTGCCGTCGAGCGACCAGCGGACGTAGGGCACCCCGCGAGGAGAATCCCCCGCATTTCTCGCCACCATGCTCGGGATGTAGATGCGACCCTGGTGGTCGACTTCGATGTCGCTCCAATAACAACAGGAAGAGTGCCAGCTGCGGAGGTAGTTCCCCGCCGTGTCGAAGACCGAGGTCCGTCCGAGCCGGGGATCGTGCAGCACCAGATGCTCGCCGCGAATGGCGATGAAGCCGATCCGGAATTCGCCGGGGCCTTCGCCTTCGCGACCGATGCTGCGGATGAGCTTGCCATCCGGAGTGAAGACTTTGATGGCGGGTGGCTTGCCATCGGCCACGTAGATGCGGCCCGCGGCATCCACCGCGATGCTGCGCGGCTCGCCGAGCTCGGAGGGCGTGCCGTCCTCGCCCTGAAAGCGTCCCTCCTCGAGCAATTTGGCACTGGCGTTCTCGCTCCAGGCCGTGGGGCCATCGCTCATCACCCTGATCACGCCACCCGGCAGGGTATCGCTGCGGGCCTGCGCGAGCCGAGCAGCCTGCGCCCCACCGCAAGCGGTGAGCAGGAGTGTGAGCGCAGCGATCCAGCGTCGCGTCACGGGCGCGCGGGTCCGAACCGCCCGCGGACGATGTAGGGGATCTCCCCTTCCTCTTGGGAGATGAGATACGCCGTCCCGCCTCGAACCAGGGCGTGCGGATAATCCTTCACCGGCATGCCGATCCGGAGCGTCGCCAGGGGCTTGCCTTCCGCCGAGTAGAGATCGAAGTCGGCTTGCTTGTCGAGACTGGTACGCCGCACCCAGAGGCGTCCGTCCTGGTCGACGAATGCATTCTGCAGGATCGGCTTGCTTTTGGGGATGCGCGACCAGTCGAGCGAGACGTTATCGCCTACCTTTTTCATGAACTCCTTGATTTTTGCGATAGCCGCCTCGCGCTCGTCTCCCGTCACAGGGAGGGCCGCTACGCTGCGCACGATCCTGACCAGTGTGTCCCTGGGCTCGACGCCGATTTTGCTGAGTCGGTATTCCGCACTGGTCGGACCGCACCACACCGCGCCGGCATAGTAATCGATGGCGTAAATCGGGCCCGGAAAGAACGGAATGCCGGCGTATCCATGGGGCAGCTTGAACGCACTTGCTTCCGGCTGCGTGCCCGGCGAGCTGCACCGTGGCATTCTCAGGGTATCGACCTTGCTCCAATCTGGCACAGCCCGTCTCATTCTTAGTGATTGCGGATCGTTGGGATCGCGAATGAGCAGCTGATCCCAGATGCGACCGTGGCGGTCGATGCCGCCGACCCACACGTAGCCATACCCGTTGGCCACCGCGAGCTGCTGGCGGACGAACTTTCCGTCCTGGTCGAAAATCGAGAACCGGGCATTCTGGGGGTCGTGCACCCAGATCAGGCCGTCGGGCGCCAGCGCCATCCCGTCGGCATAGATGAATTCGCCAGGGCCCTGACCCTTGCGGCCGACATTGCGCAGATGCTTGCCCGCCGGGTCGAAGACCCGGATTTCCTGGGTGGACGCTTCCAGTACCCAGATATTGCCTTTGCGGTCGGCCAGAACCCCGCGCACGTCGCTGAACCCCGTGGGATCGTCGCGCTCGCTGCCGATGCGGAGCTCTTCGGTAAAACGCCACTCCGGGACGGACTGGGCAGGAAGCGAGCGCCCCGGAACCAGCCGCGTTACGAGGCAGAGGGTGGCTAACACGCGGATTCGTTGCATCGTATCTCCTTACCCACTTACCGCCTTACCGGCTTACTGTCGAGAATCGCCAGCACCTCGCCGCCCTGGTCGGTATAGCCATCGCTGGTCCCCATCCACTCGTCCAGCGGCCGCGCCATCCGGATGTTCCAGCGTTGAATGATCCAGCCCCCTGTGCTGAGCCGCACGAAGTCGGCTTGACCTCCGATGCCGGGAGCCCGCGCCTCCCAGGGAGGGTTGGCCCAGCCGTACTCGACCCGGCGCAGCTCACCGTGAGAAAGGTCGATCCAGAGCACCCCCGCCACATCGGTGTAGTCCGTCGCCGGCAGCGGCGCGAAGGCGAGACCGGTGAGCCCCGCGGTCGCTCCGGTTCCCGCGATCCGGCTGAAGCAGTGCCGGCGCAGAAACCACTCCGAGACGAGCAGTCCCGCATCCGGCCCGTAGTAAACCGTGCTCCAGCCCTGGCGCTGGATGTAGCCGGCGCGCTCGAGGTTGCCGGGCAGCGGCTTTTCCCAGGGATGCCGGCTGCTGATGGCGGAGGTATCCCGCCGCTCCCAGCGCAGTCGGAAGGATTGATCGAGAGTGCGGCGCCACTCCTGGATCAGTAGCCGTGGCGTCAGGGCTCCTTGGCGGGAGGCTTCCAGCGCCTCCCGGGCTGCCAGCCACAGCTCGGCGGTTTCGGCTGCGGACTCGGGATGGATTTCACAGGGCGTCTTGCCGGGAACCCGCAGATTGGGCAGGCGGGGCTGCGCGAGCAGCTCTCCGGCGTATAGCGGGCAGGCGAGTGCCGCCAGGGCAAGCGCGATTGCGGTGCTGTGGTTCACCGCCGTGAATCTAGCATTTCCGAGTTACCCCAGGACGGTGAGCCAGAAGCGGTGATATGCTTCCTCCGTCTCCGGCGTGGGCGCGCCCTGCAGCAGACGAAGTTGTAGCCCGTCGAGCCCAGCCTGGATCAGGGCACCCCGGGAGGCGAGCTCGTCACCCAGGCCGAGCGATTTGCTCAGTACCTCGGCAAAGCTTCCCGTGTCCGAGGGACGCTCGGCGGCGGCTTTGCGGAGCGGGTCGTCCGCCGCGAGCAAACTGATCCACGCGGCGAACCAGCCCGACTC
>DASYPD010000494.1:0-2520 GCA_036007005.1 Gemmatimonadales bacterium | reverse complement strand
GAGCGACTTTGTGAAACAAAGTAACTCGCTGCATGCCGCTATCATCATGGACGGGAACGGCCGCTGGGCCCAGCAGCGCGGCTTGACGCGTAGCGCGGGGCATAAGGCGGGTGCGCGCGCCGTCGAGCGCGTGGTGACCGGGGCACCGGGAGCCGGCATAGGCACCCTCACGCTCTATGCCTTCTCCAGCGATAACTGGAACCGGCCGATGCCGGAGGTCACTACCCTGATGCGGCTCTTCCGCGCCTACCTGCGAGCGGAGCGGGCGCGAGCAGTCGCCAATGGCGTGGCAGTGGAAGTAATCGGCCGGAGGGACCGGCTTCCGGTCGCGGTGTTACGGGAAATCGCCGAGACCGAGGCGGCGACCGCACAAGGCACCACCCTGCGGCTTCGAGTGGCGGTGGATTATTCCGCCCGCGACGCGATCTTCCGGGCGGCGATTCGTTTCGCGGAAGAGCACGGAGAGCAATCCCGCCTGCGTTTCGAGGAGCTGCTCTCCCTGGTGGATAATGGCCGGCCGTCCGTGCCGCCGGTTGATCTGCTGATCCGCACGGGCGGAGAAGAACGCCTCTCAGATTTCCTGCTCTGGGAGTGCGCTTACGCCGAGCTGTTTTTTCGCGATACCATGTGGCCCGATTTCTCCGCGGCGGAGCTCGAGGAAATCCTGCTTGAGTACCGTGGCCGGCAACGGCGCTTTGGCGGCCTGCCGACACGGCGGGAGGCGCGTCGCCACCTGCGACTTTCACGCTAGCCGGTAGCCTTCAGAATGCTGCCTCCCTTTCTCGGCGCCCTGTTGCTGCTGGCCACGGTCGCAATGGTGCTGCTTTCCCTGGCGGTCTCAGTCTGGGCACGCCTTCGACGCGACGCAACGCTCGCGCGACGGGCGTTGCTGGTCGGCGCCTCCAGCGCCAGCCTCTACGCCCTTTTCTGGGTGCTGGGTCTCGTGTTGGCGCGCAAGACCGTGCTGGCGCCGGGAGATTCCGTGAGCTTCTGCGGCCTCGATTGTCATCTGCACGTCTCGGTCGACGGTGTGAAGACCGGCGCGGACCTGGGCGTCACGGTGCGCTTCAGCAGCAACGCCGTGCAGGCTCCCGAGTGGCCCCGTGAACTGCAGTTTCGCCTGCTCGACGGCAGCGGGAGGGAATACGCGCCGATCAATCAGGTGCCGGACAGCGCGCTGCGCGCCGGCGACAGC
This sequence comes from Gemmatimonadales bacterium, assembly GCA_036007005.1. GTDB lineage: Bacteria > Gemmatimonadota > Gemmatimonadetes > Gemmatimonadales > GWC2-71-9 > JABFSM01. The sequence goes on along the minus strand of DASYPD010000494.1, from coordinate 1,325 downwards.
TGGACCCACGAGCTGCATTTCCCTGCCGAGGCGAAGCCCGCAGGTGGGATGCTCATGGTGAGCTGGAAACCGGGGATCGACTACCTCGTGCCCGGGGCCGGGAACCCGCTGGTGCAGCGGCGCCGGCGGCTGGCGCTTCCCTCGGCGACCAGCGGCGCGTAATGCGGCCCGGCTCACTCTTTCCCAAAGGCGCCGAGACCAGAGCCGCGCTGCGCCGCGCGGGGATTCTGACAGCGGTGGGAGCCCTCGGGTTGGTACCAGCGCTCATTCTGGTGGTGACGGGAATCCTGCGGGTTCGTCGTCCGGCCGTACTGGTTCATCCGGCGCTGGTGCTGGGCGGGTTAGCCGCCGCGCTGACCGCCAGCTTCGTCGCCGTGACTCACTGGGAGATCAACTATGAGCCCGGTGCGTTCAGAGTGACTTGCCTGATCCGGAAGCGAACCGCCGACCTCACGATCTTTGCGACGGGCCTGGTGCTGCTCGGCATTATCACGGGCTATCTCTTCGTGGAGAATTTCGAGCCTCGCTGAACAGCGATCCCTTCACTGTGGTAACGGCTTGTCCCCCGAGCAGAACGCGATCACCCGCTTGCTCGACCCGAACGATGCCGCCCCGTCGTGAGGCCTGAAATCCCGTCAATCGCTGTCGGTTGAGGCGGGCAGTCCAGTAGGGCGCGAGCGCGCAGTGGGCGGACCCCGTGACCGGGTCTTCCGGCACGCCGACGGCCGGCCCGAAGAAACGGGAGAGAAAATCGACGTCGGGCCGGTCGGACGGGGCGGTCACGATCACGCCGCGGGTGTCGAGCCTACCGAGCCGCTGCAGGTCGGGTTGCAACCCGCGCAGAATGGCGGGATCCTCCAGGATGACGAAATAGTCGAAGCGGCTCCGCAAGACCGTGGCGCCCGGAACTCCCAGCGCGGCGAGCAGCTCAGCCGGCGTCACGCAGGCGTGCGGGGGTGTCGCGGGAAAATCGAGCGTGATCCAGCCGTCGCGGAGGCTCGCCGTCAGCAATCCGCTGCGGGTATGGAACCGCGCGGTTTCGCCAGGAGAGAGCTGGCGTTCCTCCCAGAGAAAATGAGCGCTTGCGAGGGTCGCGTGTCCGCACAGATCGACTTCGACCGCGGGGGTAAACCAGCGCAGCGCGAATCCATCATCGGCTCGGCGAAGGAAAGCGGTCTCTGCCTGGTTCATCTCGCGAGCGACCGCCTGCAGCCAGCTCGCGGGGCGTGCCTCGGTCAGCAGGCAGACGGCGGCGGGGTTGCCGCTCCAGGGCTCACTGGTAAAGGCGTCGATGAGGTGGAGCTGCATTCTGAGCTATGGGCTAT
>DASYPD010000493.1:0-2148 GCA_036007005.1 Gemmatimonadales bacterium | reverse complement strand
CGATCGCGCGGGCGTACATCAGTTGCGACAACCCTAACCCGCCGTATTCCTCGCTGATCTTGATCCCGAAGGCGCCCATCTCCTTGAGCTCTTGAACCACCTCCGGCGGGATCTGTCCCTCCCGGTCGATCTTGTCTCCGTCCACTTTCTCCCGTAGAAAGGTCTCCAGCCGGTCGAGGAACGGCTGCGCTTTGGCCACGTCCTCGCTGGTCGGCTCGGGGAAAGGATGAATCAGCTCGAGCCGGAGCCGGCCGTCGAATAACTCTTTTACGAAGCTCGCGCGCCACTCTTGCTCGCGCGCCGCCTCCGCGACTTCGCGTGCCTCCTGGGCGGTGGCAGGGGCGGGCCGGCGCGCGGGCTCCGCTTCGGTCGGTTTGGGGGTCAGCACGTCGGTCATGGTCAGGACCAGTGGGAGGAGCCGGCGGCGCGCTCGCGCAGCGCCCCGAGCAGCAGAGTGGCGATATGGCGCTTGCGCTGCTCGGCGAAATCCGGCGCGGCGGGATCGAGGCCGACCGCCTTCAGGAAGGTCCGGCCGTGCACGAGGGGGAACCAGGTCAGCGCCACCAGCGAAAGCAGCAGGTGCGCCGCCTCAGCGGTGTCGGAGATGTCGAGGCCCAGCTCCTGCCGGAATGCCGCGAGCGCCTCCTGCCAGACCGCGAGCCGGAGCGGCATCCCCTCCAGCACCGTGCGATCCGACAACGCCTCGCGCTCGATCAAGCGCACGAAGTTGGGCCTCGCCGCGACGAAATCGGCATAGTCGGCCACGGCACCGGCCAGCACCACGTCGGGCGTCTGCCCACTGGCAAGCGCCCGCGCCTTGCCCTCGCGCACCGCGCGGCGCACGTCGGCGAAGCAGCGCTCCAGCACGGCGCGGTGCAGCTCGGCCTTCGAGCCGAAGAAGTAACCCGGTGTGGCACGGGAGACGCCGGCCAGCCGACCGACATCGGCGAGTGAGGTCTCCTCATACCCGCGTTCGGCAAACAGCCGCTCGGCGGCATCGAGGATCAGTTCTCGGCTGCGTTCGGGATTTCGCTCCCGCTCGCGGATTCTCGGTTTGGTCCTTGGTTGCATGGTCCGCTATCCCATCGCCAGGGGGTTGCCAGAGCTTGCTGGACAGCAAGCAAGCTATACTCGGCCCGGCTCGTCCGCAATCTCTGGCTCCATAAGGGCGCTTGCCATCGAGGCAGGGTTGCGAGTGGATCACCACGGACCGGGACTACGCCCGCTTCCCCGGGTTGCGCTGGAAGCATCCGCTGGACTGACAGCCCCGCCAGCCTAACTTCCTCTCGATGCGCGACCTCCTTTCCCGGCTCCGCGAGGCGCTGGCTGGCCGCTACTCGATCGACCGGGAGCTCGGCCAGGGCGGGATGGCCACCGTGTTCCTGGCGCAGGACCTCCGGCATGGGCGCTCGGTCGCGCTCAAGGTCTTGCATCCCGAGCTCGCCGCCGTGGTCGGGACCGAACGCTTCGAGCGCGAAATCCAGGTGGCCGCGCGGCTCCAACATCCGCACATCCTGCCGGTGCACGACTCGGGTGATGCGCCCGGCGAGCCTGGCGAGCCGGCTCTGCTTTGGTTCACCATGCCGTGTGTGCAGGGCGAATCGCTCCGCGAGCGGCTCCGGCGCGAGCGCCAGCTCCCGCTTGCCGAGGCGCTCCGCATCGCCCGCGAGGTCGCCGACGCGCTCGACTATGCCCACCGGCACGGGATCATTCATCGCGATATCAAGCCGGAAAACATCCTGCTCTCCGAGAACCATGCCCTGGTCGCCGACTTTGGCGTGGCCCGGGCCCTGGCCGAGGAGACCGAGGACCGCCAGCGACTGACCGCGACCGGCTCGCGGTGGGAACCGTCACCTACATGAGCCCGGAACAATCCACCGCCGAGTACGCCCTCGACTCCCGTAGCGATCAGTACTCGCTCGCGCTGGTGCTGTACGAAATGCGGGTGGGCGAGCCGCCGTTCACCGGATCAACCGCGCAGATCATAACCCGCAGGATCACCGAGCCGCCGCCGCCCCTCGCGGCGGGCCGGCCCGGGGTGCCCGTCCGGGTGGAGCGGGCGGTGTCCCGGGCGCTCGAGCGAGTCCCCGGCGACCGCTTTCCCTCGCTCGCCGACTGGGCCCGCGAGCTTGAGCTCTCCGGCACGGA
>DASYPD010000492.1:0-4896 GCA_036007005.1 Gemmatimonadales bacterium | reverse complement strand
CAGGCCGCGCTCTTCAGGGCGCATCGATGGGTAGTCGAGCAGGGTTGCCTCGACCATCCGGCCGCCGCGAGTGCTGAAGCCATAGCGATAGAGGGGGGAGCTGACGACGATCGTGTCTTCCCGTAGCTGGTCGGACGGACGGACAGACGGCCCGACGGACGGTGGCACCGCAGGCGCTCTCCCTGTCAGAGTGTCCAGCGGTCCGAGCGTCCGACCAGTGTCCGCCCGTCCGCCCGTCCGACTGTCCGGCTGCCGCGGCGCCGGCTTGAACAGCAGCGCCGGGACAAGCAGCACCGCCATCATCAGCACGACGGCCAGCACGACACGACGATCCATAAGAGAAAGTCTCGCGGATCTTACGGGACGGGGTCGAAACCGCCCGGATTGAAGGGATGGCAGCGGACCAGGCGCCGCGCGCCGAGCCAGCCACCCCGCAGGATGCCGTGCCGCTCGATTGCTTCCAGCGTGTACTGCGAGCAGCTCGGCGAGAACCGGCAGGCCGGCGGCAGGGCCGGCGAGACGATTCGCTGATAGGCGCGAATCAGGATCATGGCGAGCCGGCGGGGCCAGTCGGAGAGCGCGACCATTGCGTCACGTCACCGCCGCACGCCAGGCGCGCAGCTGCTCAGCCAGCACCGGGAAACTGGCGTCGTAGCCATCCTTGCGAGCGCGAATCACGACGTCCCATGCCGGCATCGTTGCCATGAGCTCCCGCCGCCACACTTCCTTCAGCCGGCGGCGCAAACGATTGCGGGCCACCGCCGTGGAATGGAACTTCGGTACGATGAGTCCCATTCTCGGATGGCCCGCCTGATTCGCTGCCCACCACACCTCGAGATGCGGAAGCCGCTTGCGCTGCCCTGCTCGTTGCACTCGCTCGAGCTCGTCGGTGCGCGCCAGACGGCGCGCGCGCGGGAAGCGCTCGTCCCCCGTCAGCGTCCTCCGTGCTTGGAGGGGACTTTGACGGTCAGTCGCTTCCGGCCCTTCTTGCGACGCCGCGAAAGCACCTCGCGGCCCCAGCGATCGGCCATGCGGGTGCGGAACCCGTGCCGATTGAGGCGCTTGCGATTGCGAGGGCGATAGGTCGGTTGCATGCGGCTTCCCGTTCTTCAATGAGCCGGCAAACCTAGCGAAATCGTGCCACTCCGGTCAAGGTTGACTTTTCCACAACCGCGCCGTAGCTTCGCCTGCCCCAATAACATCCCCACCGTTTGCCGAACGACGATCTGCATGCAGCTGTCGCTCAAAGAGGCTTGGACACGCATCCTGGACGACGCCCGGCGCGAAGTCCCGGAAAAGGATTTCAAAGCGTGGGTCGAGCCCGCAAAACCCGTCGCGCTCGAGAGTGATCGCCTCGTGCTCGGCGTTCCCGATGAATTCGCGGTGCAATGGAACGAGGCGAAAAACGCCGCGCTGTTCACCCGGCTCGCCGAGCGCGCGCTGGGCCGCCCCGTCTCGGTCGTGTTCCGCGTGGACGAGGAGCGCTTGCAGCGGCCCCAGATGGATTTCTTCGTGGCCCCCCCCGCGGCCACCGCGAATAACCCCGCCAATGCGTCGACCCAGCCGCTCAATGAGCGCTATACGTTCGAGAATTTCGTCATCGGGAAATCCAATGAGCTCGCCGCTGCGGCCGCTCATGCCGTCGCCGAAGCGCCCGGCAAGCTGTACAACCCGCTGTTCATCTACGGCGCCACCGGGCTCGGCAAAACGCACCTGATGCAGGCCATCGGGCACACCGTGACACGCCGAAGCCCTGCCATTCGGGTGCTCTACGTTGGCGCCGAGCAATTCATCAATGAGGTGATCGAGAGCATTCACTCGCGGACCATGCCCGAGCTGCGCCGGCGCTACCGCAACGACGTGGATCTCTTTCTGGTGGACGACGTACACTTCCTGGAAGGGAAGGAAGCCACTCAGGAAGAGTTCTTCCACACCTTCAATACGCTCTATGAGGCCAAGCGGCAGATCGTGCTGACCTCCGATCGCCCGCCCAAAGAAATGCCCGGCCTCGAGGCGCGCCTGGTCAGCCGCTTCGAATGGGGGATGGTGGCCGACGTCGGCCAGCCCGATCTCGAGCACCGGATCGCGATCCTGCGCAAGAAACAGGAGCAGGACCACCTGGAGACCACGATTCCTGATGAAGTCTTGAGCTTCATCGCCGAATACGTGCACTCGAACGTCCGGGAACTCGAAGGCTGCATCATCAAGCTGCTGCTCTACGCGTCGCTCCGGCACCGGGAGATCACCATCGAGCTGGCGCGCGAAGCCCTCGCCGACAAGATCCGCCCCGGCCAGGAAGCCGCCAGCACTCAGCCCAAACTCAATCCAACGATCGACAAAGTGCAGGACGTCGTGGCTCGGCGCTGGGGCGTAACCCCCGAAGGGCTGCGCTCCAAGGCGCGCATCAAAACGCTCACGGTGCCGCGGCAGATCGCGATGTATCTCGCGCGCGAAGTATTGCAGATGCAGCTCGTGGAAATCGGACAGGCTTTCGGCGGACGCGATCACTCGACCGTGATTCACAGTGTGGACAAGGTGCAGCGGCAGTTGCAGCGGGATCGCCAGTTCCGCGAACGGGTTGAGTCCGCGCGGCAGGAGTTGTACGCACCGTAATCGCCGCGGCGTATGCACTGCCTGTGGAGGGGCGGGAAAAGCGCCGACAACTGCCGCTGCGTCCCCATGGTCCACACGCCGCGGAGAGTGTGCCGGGAGGGAATCGGAGGGTTGGGATGCGACTTGCGGCCTGCGTCCACATTTCCCGATCCTCTACTACTACTACTAGGTATAACTATCTGTACGTAGTCTCTTCTTCTTAGGGCTAGCGGAGAGTGCACGGATGAAGTTCACGATCACGCGGGAAAAACTGCACGAAGGTCTCGGCGCCGTTGCGGCGAGCGTGCCGACCAAGACCACGCTTCCCGTGCTGGCGAATATCCTGGTGGAGGCTACCCGCGACGGTCTCTGCCTGTCCGGCACCGACCTCGACATTTCCGTGAGCACCACAATTCCGGCTTCGGTTGACCAGGAGGGGGCGACCACGCTTCCGGCCCGCAAGCTGGTGGAGATCGTGAAGGAGCTTCCGAACTCGTCGATCCGGATAACCAGCTCGGGAGAGCAGCGAGTCCAGATCGAATGCGGAAGATCGAAGTTCAAATTGCTTGGCCTCGCCCGCGACGAATTCCCGGCCTTCCCGAGCGTGAAGTTCGAGGGCGGGTGGAAAGTGGCGGCCCGGGAGCTGCAGAAACTGATCGGGCACGTCGCCTTTGCGGCCAGCACGGAAGAAAGCCGGCCGATCCTCAACGGTGTGCTGTGGGAGCTCCGCCCGGACCGGATGCGGATGGTAGCGACCAATGGGCACCGGCTGGCCCGCATGGATGTCCCCGCCAGCGGCCAGGGTGGAGGACAGGCCGATCTGATCATCCCGCCCAAAGCGCTGGAACAGATCCGGCGCCTCTTCGGAGGAGAGGAAGAGATCGAGATCGCCAAGAGCGACAATCACCTCGGCTTCCGGACTACGGCGACGCAGATCTATACACGATTGATCGAGGGACCTTACCCCAATTATGAGCAGGTGATTCCGCGGGAAAATGACAAGTCGCTCACCGCGGACAAGGCCGCTCTGGCGGGCGCGCTGCGCCGGATGAGCATCGTCGCGAGCGATCAGACCCACCGGATCCGGATGGCTTTCACCGGCGGGGCCTGCAAGCTCTCGGTGCAGACGCCGGACCTCGGCGAAGCCCAGGAGGAGCTCGCGGTCGCTTACGAGGGCGATCCGCTCGAGATCGGCTTCAACGCCGCCTACCTGCTCGAAGTGCTCAAGTACATGCCGACCGACGAGGTGCGCATGACCTTCAAAGCGCCCGAGCGTGCGGCCACCTGCGAGCCGGTGGGGTGGGATGATCCGGCGAGCTATCTCAGCTTAGTGATGCCGTTAAGGCTGGTGGACTAGGGAGTAGTGAGTAGTCAGTAGTGAGTAGTGAGTAGTGAACTGCCCTACCCTACGGACTCACTACTGACTACTCACTACTCACTACTCACTACTCCCTACTCACTACTCCCTAGGAACCGTATCAGGCTTCACCTGCACCGAGTCCAGCACCGAGTCGATCACCGGCGGAATCACCACATTCTCCCCCCGCAGGCGGCGGACGATCATACTCTGCCGCCAGCGCATCCGCCCCGGCCGATAGGCCGGGTTAGAACTGCGCGGGAAGGGCAAGGTGCCGGCTAGCGCGGCCGCTTCCTCGAGCGAGAGCGCGGTTGCCCCGTGGCCGAAGTACTTCCGGCTCGCTGCCTCAACCCCCCAGACTTCCGGCCCCAACTCCGCCACGTTCAGATAGAGCTCGAGGATTCGCTGCTTCCCGAGCCAGTATTCCAGCCGCCAGGCGGTGATGGCCTCTTTGAGCTTGCGGAGCGGATTACGTGACGAGGAGAGGTAAAGGTTTTTGGCGAGCTGCTGGGAAAGTGTACTGGCTCCCCGGATCCGGCCGCGGCGGGCCCAAGCTTGTTGCAGCGCACGCCAGAGCAATGCGCGGTCGTGCGGGTGCCGCCAGGAAAAACTGTCAGGTCGATAACCCAGGGCGTGACGGAACTCGACGTAATCGATGCCCGAGTGATCGTAAAAGCGCTGATCTTCTCCGACCAGCGCCGCGGCCTTCATGATTGGCGCGATCCTGCCGAGCGCTACGGGGTGGTATTGCCGGGCAGGCTCCGCATTGGAGGGCCCCGCCTGCCTCCGCATCGCCATGAACGCCGTTTGCCGCGGCCAGAACCAGCGATACCAGATGGGCGGGGGCCAAACCAACCAGAGCCAGGCCACGCCGATCACCAGGAGGAACAGAGCGCTGCGTCGAAGGAACCGACTTCGTTGCGTAGTTGCTATCACAACAATTAACC